>NZ_JBPQTS010000006.1:0-84725 GCF_051386455.1 Streptomyces sp. URMC 124 | reverse complement strand
GGCTCCAGCAGCAGATCCACCGAGGTGATCGCGCCGAACAGCCGCATCTACGGGCAGTCCGGCCCTGCCTCCGGCGGGGCCGGAGGAGTCGGCGGGACCGGGGACGGCGTGACGGCGGCCTCGGGCGCCGCGCGGTGCCCGAAGAGAGCCCTCGCCCAGGCGAGGAAGCGGGAGATAAAGTCCTTCACGTCATCAGCTCCTAGGTGCTGGTGGCCATGCCCCCGGACCGGTCGCACGGTCGCGGGGGTCTTGAGTGCGCCAACCCTAGAGCCCCCTGTAGGACCCTGTCTACACCTAGCCGTCTAGAGTAGGCTCTATGTTCGGTTGCATACGGGTGTTTACAGTCAGCGCGTGATGGAGTACGACCCGACGCGGCCGAAGTGGATGCAGATCGCCGACGTGATCCGGGAGCGGATCGCCAGCGGCGAGTACCCGGTGAACCATCTGATCTCCGAGGTGCGCATGGAGCAGGAGTTCGACGTCGCACGAACGACGGTCCGCAAGGTCACCGCCGCCCTCCGCGCCGATGGCCTCATCGTCACGACGCCCGGTATGGGCTCCTTCGTCGCCGCCTCTTCACCAGAGCCGAAGAACTAGGCAACCCCGGCGCGCACAAGCAACGTACCCAGCGCCTCGTCTCCCGGCGGGGGCACGATCCGCGCGTCCACGTACGAGAAGCCACTGCGCTTGAGCAGATCGGCCCAGGCGCCGGGCTCGTATTGCCAGCGCAGCACGGTCAGTTCGCGTTCGCGGCCTTCGAGCCACTTCCCGCCCATCTGCTGAGCCCCATGAGCGCCCGGGCCGGGCTCTGCGTGGCTGAAGACGCGTTCCAAGGCGGTCCGCGGGGTGCCGAGGATTTCGGGACCGGGGCCATGATCCGGGAACTGCGTCCACTCGAACCGATCGGCGGGCGGGGCCGGTTGCTCTCCCGTACCGCGGTAGGGCTTGTACAGATCCCAGTATTCGGCCGGGGTCAGGGGCGAGCGGGCCATGCGGTCTCCTTGGGGGAACGGCAGGACAAGGCGGCCGGGAAGGGCTCAGCACTCGCGCGGTGTTTCCCCCGGCTCCGGGGCGATTCCGCCGCGCCACGGCTCGTCCTCGGCCCTGTCCTCGGCCTCGCCGGCCATCTCGTACGCGCCGGACTCCAGGCGTTCGATGAGGCCGCGGGTCCATTCGCCGCCGGTCTCCGCCGTGTGGACCCACAGGCCCATGATTTCGGCGATGTGGCCCCAGTCCTCGCCCTCGGACGGGGTCCAGTGCCGGCGGATTTCCTCGCGCCACTCCTCCAGGGCGGCGACGCGCTGCTTGAGGAGGGCGATGGCTTCGGCGCGCGGCAGGTCGACGAGGAAGCCGACGCCGGCGGTGAGGACGTCGATCTTCTCGTCGTGGGCGGAGAGGGCGTGCCGCAGCAGCCGGAAGTACTCGTCCTGGCCGGCGGGCGTCAGTTCGTACTCCGTGCGGGGAGGGCCGCCGGCCTCGCTGGGCGCCGTGTCGTGGGCGATCATCAGGCCTTGCTTGGCCATGGCCTTGAGCGCGTGGTAGATCGACCCGGGCTTGGCGTTGGACCACTGGTGCGCGCCCCAGAACTCCAGGTCGTTGCGGACCTGGTAGCCGTGGGCCCGGCCGTGCTGCCGGACCGCGCCCAGGACCAGCAACCGGATCGCCGACATCGTGCCCTCAGTCTCCTCGTTCCACCGCCGCCCGGACCCCCGGGCGGCGCCCGGGGTGTCCAGATTAGGTGGAACGAGGGGCCGGGCCATATCCAGGCCCCGTTCGTCAAGGCCCGTTCGTCAAAGCCCGTCCGTCAGGCCTCGTCCTCCCCGGCCGCCAGCGCCACCAGCTCGAAGGCGGTCTTCCCGTCGAGGGACTCGCGGATGACGTCGGCGTGCCCGGCGTGCCGCGCCATTTCCTCGACCAGGTGGAGCAGCAGCCAGCGCATGGAGACCCGCGCGTCCGCGGGGAACCACGGCGCCGGGGGCAGCGGGAAGGTGTCCTCCAGGCTGGGCACGGAGCGGATGAACTTCTCCGTCTCGGCCGCGACCTGCTCCCAGTGGGCGAGCGCCCCGGCGACCGTCTCGCCCTCCAGGAGCCGGAAGCCGTCGGCCCACTCCTGCTCGTCGTGCCCGGTCTCCTCGGCCCGGCCCTGGGCCAGCAGCAGCCAGTTCCGCTCGGCCTGCGTCACGTGCTTGAGCAGGCCGCCCAGGGACAGCTCGCTCGCGCTCGGCTTCAGTGCGGCCTGCTCGTCGGTCAGCCCGAGGAGTGCCCGCCGCAGGCCGCCCCGCTGGGCCTCCACGAAGGCCAGCAGGGTGCCGCGCTCGTCGGAGGGGTCGTTCTCGATCACGTGGGTGGGCATGAGGGCCGCCTTTCGTTCGCTCGCTCGTCCATCGCTTGTGGTGCGTCCGATGGGTCAAACGTAGGGGCCCATGCGGTCAGGTTCTGTCCTCAACGCGACGGATCCCCGCGTCGTTCGCAAGCGGGAGTCGTTCAGAACGGGAAACGGGTCTTCCCGTGCTGGATCGAGATCCACTTCGTCGTCGTGAACACGTCCACCATCGCGTCGCCGTTCAGCCGGCCCACGCCCGAGGCCTTCTCGCCCCCGAAGGGCACGATCGGCTCGTCGTGCACGGTCCCGTCGTTCACGTGGATCATCCCCGCGTCGATGCGCTTCGCCACGCGCACGCCGCGCTCGGTGTCCCCCGTGTGGACGGCGCCGCTCAGCCCGTACGGCGTGGCGTTGGCCATCCGTACGGCCTCCTCCTCGCCGTCGAAGGGGATGATCAGCGCGACGGGCCCGAAGATCTCCTGGCCGAGGATCGCGGCGTCGGCCTTCAGCCCGGTCAGTACGGACGGCTCGACGAGCGTGCCCTCCGTCCGGCCGCGCACGAGCGCGGTCGCGCCGTCGGCGACGGCCTGCTCGACCAGGGAGCCGATGGCCTCGGCCTGCCCGGCGTGGATGAGCGGCCCGATGTGGGTGGCCGGGTCGCCCGGGTCGCCGACCTTGAGGCTCTTGACCTTGGCGACGAACTTCTCGGTGAACTCCCGCTCCACCGAGCGGTCGACGAGCACCCGGTTGGCGGCCATGCAGACCTGCCCCTGGTGGATGAAACGGCTGAATACCGCCGCCTCGACGGCGTAGTCGAGGTCGGCGTCGTCGAGGACGATCAGCGCGCTGTTGCCGCCGAGCTCCAGCACGGTCTTCTTGAAGTGGGACGCGGCGACCGTGGCCACGTGCCGGCCGACCTTGTCGGAGCCGGTGAAGGAGATGACCTTCGGCACGGGGTGCTCGATGAGCGCGTCGCCGATCTCGGCGATGTCGGTGACGACGACGTTGAGCACGCCCGCCGGCAGCCCGGCCTCCTCCAGGACCTTGGCCACCAGCCCGCCGCCGCATATGGGCGTGTTCTGGTGCGGTTTGAGGACGACGGTGTTGCCGAGGGCGAGCGCCGGCGCGACGGACTTCAGCGACAGCAGGAACGGGAAGTTGAACGGGCTGATGACCCCGACGACACCGACCGGCACCCGGTAGAGGCGGTTCTCCTTGGTGTCGTCCGGGGAGGGCAGGATCCGCCCCTCGGCGCTCAGCGCGAGGTGCACGGCCTCCCGCAGGAACTCCCGCGCCAGGTGAAGCTCGAAGGCCGCCTTCAGGGCCGTGCCGCCGCACTCCGCGGTGATCGCGGCGGACAGCTCGGCCTCCCGGTCGTCGATGACGCGCAGCGCCCGTTCGAAGACCAGGCGGCGGGTGTACGGATTGGTGGCGCCCCACGCGGGTTGGGCGCGCTCGGCGGCGCGGTAGGCCTGGTCGATCTCGTCCACGCCGGCGACGGTGATGGAGGCGAGCTTCTCCCCGTTGTACGGGTTGAAGTCGACGATGTCCCAGGAGCCGGTGCCGGACCGCCACTCGCCGTCGATGTACTGGAAGGCCAACTCTTCGAAGTAGGACATGTGCCATCCCTGCCTGGAGATACGGGGGCGCTCGGAGGCGCCCGAACCGGAATGCGCTCCTGATGGGACGTCATCGTACTGATGTGTCACATGAGTTGAAGCAGCCGCCTCAGCAGGTCCCGGGTGGCCGAGGGCGAGAGGCTGTCCTCGTGCAGCCGCTCCATCACCCTTCCGTACTGGGCGACTTCGTCGGGCTTGTCGAGGTAGAGCGCGCTCGTGAGCTGCTCCAGGTAGACCACGTCCGACAGGTCCGACTCGGGGAAGCGGAGCATGGTGAACGCGCCGCTCTCGCCCGCGTGGCCGCCGTGGGCGAAGGGCATCACCTGAAGGGTCACGTTGGCCTGCTCGGAGATGTCCATCAGGTGCTGCAGCTGACCGCGCATGACGGCCTCCCCGCCGTACGGGCGGTGCAGCGCGGCCTCGTCCAGGACGGCGTGGAAGTGCGGGGCGCGCTCGGAGAACAGCAGCTTCTGGCGCTCCATGCGCAGCGAGACGCGGCGCTCGACCTCCGCCCCGTCGGCCGAGGGCTGCCCGCGGACCACGACGGCCTGGGCGTAACCCTCCGTCTGCAGCAGCCCGTGCACGAACTGCACCTCGTAGATCCCGATGTGCGAGGCGGCCCCTTCCAGTCCCACGTAGGTCTGGAACCAGCCGGGCAGCACGTCGCCGTAGCTGTGCCACCACCCGGCGACGTTGGCCTCGCGAGCCAGGCCGAGCAGCGCCTCGCGCTCCAGCTCGTCCGTGACGCCGTAGAGGGTCAGAAGGTCTTCCACATCGCGTGCCTTGAAGCTCACCCGGCCCAGCTCCATACGGCTGATCTTCGACTCGGACGCACGGATCGAGTAGCCGGCCGCCTCGCGGGTTATCCCACGTGACTCACGCAGTCGCCTGAGCTGGGAGCCCAGGAGTATGCGGCGCACCACTGAACCGCTCGACTCGCTCGTGGCCATCGTTGCGACTCCTCCTCTTCCGGTTCCGTTCCCGGCCTTGCCCGCTCGCCCTCTCCGGGGGCGACCCCCGCAACCCCCGGCGGTGAAGTCTGCCACTTCCGGGCTCGGTTGAGTGTGCATTGAGTGTGCATCCGGCTACCCGGAGGGGAGTAGGCCGGAGGACGTACGGAAGAGGGCGTAGGAAGAATTGCGGCCGAACGCCTACGCGCGCCCCCAAACCCCCCACGTGCACGTGCATCTGCCCTTGCATCCGCCATCCGCATTGGGAACGATGGGGAACGCACACGTGCGTGTCACGTCCACGATTGCCAGGAGTGCCTCGGATGGGTACCGAAGGATCGACTGTGCTCTCTCCTCTGTGGCGAGGGCTGCCACCGATCGCCCCATCGGCCGTCCCCCACTCGGCGTCCTGCGCACTCCCACCCCGCTTCGAAGCGGTCAGGACCGCCCGCAGCTTCACCAGAACCACCCTCCAGGGGTGGGGGCTCGCCGGCCTCTTCGACGACGTGGCGCTCGTCGTCTCGGAGCTGGTCACCAACTCCCTGCGGTACGCCCTTCCCACCGAGCCGATATCCGGTATATCCGGTGGCGAATTCGACCCCCCGGTGCGGCTGCACCTGATGCGGTGGACGTCGCGGCTCGTGTGCGCGGTGCGCGACCCCAGCGAGGAGAGCCCGACGGCCGGCGAGGCGGACGCCTCGGCCGAGTGCGGGCGGGGGCTCTTCCTCGTCGAATCCTTCAGCGACACCTGGGGCTGGCACCCCCTCGCGGGCGCGCTGCACGGCAAGGTCGTGTGGGCCCTCTTCCGGCTGCCGCACGAGCAGCACGCGTAGCAAGACGTGGAGCGGCACGCGTAAGCGCGCCGAAGGCGCCTTACGGCGATACGGCGACGCTCCGGCCACCCGACTGTCCGATCAGTCGATCAGTCCCGTCAGCCGGTCAGTCGGTCAGTCGGTCACCAGATAGTCGAATTCCCCGTCCTTGATCCCGCGCAGCATGGCGTCGATCTCCGCAGGGGTGTAGACGAGCGCCGGACCGTCCGGATGACGGGAATTGCGCACGGCGACCCCGCCCTCCGGCAGCTTGGCGAACTCCACGCACGATCCCTGGGAGTTGGAGTGCCGGCTCTTGCGCCAGACGACGCCGTCGAGGTCCGCGGCAGCCATGCCGTTGTACGCGTGAGGCACAGGACTCTCCCGGAGAATTGCAGGGCACCCCGGCCCGCCCGGCGGCGAATGGTGGGGTTGACAACTACCCGGGATCATAGCTGCGTTCACATGCTTCTGCATGAGCGAATGCACGTGCACTTACGGTGTTCCCACCATTACTTCGAGGTGACTACACCATCGTGACCAGGCGTCCCCCGACTACCTGCCCGTACTCGAATACGGAAGGAGTCCCATCTCACGGGCATTCTTGATCGCCCGGGCCAGCATGCGCTGCTGCTGACCGGTGACACGGGTCACCCGGCGGCTGCGGATCTTCCCCCGGTCCGAAATGAACTTCCGCAGCAGGTCGGTGTCCTTGTAGTCGATGTACGTGATGCCCGCCGCGTCCAGCGGATTGGGGCGGGGCTTGAGGGGCTTGCGGTGCTCGGGTCGGCGGGGCATGGAAAGTCCTTGGGGAAGGCGGGTCAGGAAACGGGGTCGAGGAGTTCGTCGAACGCGGCGGGGAGCCGCCGCCAGGCGTCGGGGCCGCCCGCGTATTCGGCGTCGGTCAGCAGGCAGGACTCCAGCAGCGTGCGCAGCCCGTCGGCGTCGAGCCCCGGCGAGGTGAACGTGAGGTGCTGGACGCGGTCGCCGTGCTCGGGGTCCCAGTCGAGGGAGGCGGCGACGCGCCGGTCCGGCGGCACCATGTCCCAGGCGGCGTCCGGGAGCGCCGCGAGCCACGGCCCGGCGCTCTCCACGCACAGCGCACCGCCCGCGGCGTCCCAGGCCAGCAGCGTGTCCGGCCGGTCGGCGAGCCAGAAGCGGCCCCGGCTGCGCGCGGCGGCGCAGCACAGGTCCTCCAGCGCGGCGTAGAGCCGTCCCGGGTGGAAGGGGCGGCGCCCGCGCCACACGAGGGTGGCGACGCCGTCCGCGTCGGCCTCCTGCGGCAGCAGCGCGCAGGCGGGGTGCTGCCGGGCCGCGGCCGCCTCCACGTCGAATCCGGCGACCGCGGCGGCCGCCAGTTCGGCGGAGTCGACGGAGATGTGCCGTGCGGTGGGGGCGAGTTGGGTGAGGAGGGCGTGGTCGGCGGCGTCGGCCGGGGCCACGGGCGCGCCGAAGGCGGTCCGGTCGGCGGCGGCGCTGTCGCCGTCGTCGCTGCCGGTGTCCTCACCGGCCGTCCCGTCCGCCAGCACGAGCACCGTCGGGTACTCCAGCTGGCGGGCGAAGGTGTCGGCCACCGTCCGCTGGTCGGCGGCCGCGGCGGCCAGCCCGGCCTCGGCTAGGTCGTCGCCGCACCCGAGGGCGGGCAGGACGAGGGCCGGGTCCACGGCCGTGATCACGGCGGTCAGGCGCAGGTCCTCGCCCGCGTGGGCCGCCACGACCTCGGCCATAGCCTTGGGTTCGACGGAGTCCCACAGCTCGACGACGGCGAGCCGGCACGCGCCCGAGGCGGCGAGCCGCTCCAGCTCGGGCATGAGGTCCTCGCGCAGGGCGCAGCAGGCGCAGTCGTTGACGAGCGGCGCCTCGCCCTCGTCGAGCGTGCCGGTGCGGTCCCGCACCGTCCGGCGAACCGTTCCGGCGGAAGCGGTGGCCAGGTCGTGGTGGAGGGCGACGCTGCCGGGGACGGTCCGCAGGAGGCGCTCGACCGCGGCCCGGCGGGCGTCCGCGTGCAGACCGCCCACCAGGGCCACGGGCAAGGGGTGCGGCGCGGTCACCGCGGGCCCCCGCGGCTGCCGTAGCGGCGCTCGAAGCGCTCGACGCGGCCGGCGGTGTCCAAAACGCGCGCCGTGCCGGTGTAGAAGGGGTGGCTCGCCGAGGAGATCTCGACGTCGATGACGGGGTACGTCCTGCCGTCCTCCCACTCGACGGTCTTGTCACTGGTGGCGGTCGAGCGCGTCAGGAAGGCGAAGCCGGCCGCGCGGTCACGGAAGACGACGGGGCCGTAGGGCGGGTGGATTCCGGGCTTCACGGCGGATCAGCGCTCCTCTCGGAAGGTGACGTGGCGGCGGGCCACGGGGTCGTACTTGCGCAGGTGCAGGCGGTCGGGGTCGTTACGGCGGTTCTTGCGGGTGACGTAGGTGTATCCGGTGCCGGCGGTGGACCGGAGCTTGATGACGGGGCGTAGCTCGTTGCGGGCCATGGGAGCTACTATACAGAAATGGTTCCCATTTTCATTAAGGAGGTCCGACCTTGTCGGCTCACTGCCAACTGACCGGCCGCAAGCCCGGGTTCGGCAAGACCATTTCCCACTCCCACCGCCGCACGTCGCGGCGGTTCGACCCCAACATCCAGACCAAGCGCTACTGGCTCCCCTCCGAGGGGCGGCACGTACGCCTGCGGCTGAGCGCGAAGGGGATCAAGACCGTCGACACGATCGGCGTCGAGGCTGCGGTGGCCCGGATCCGGGCCCGCGGGGAGAAGGTCTGATGGCGAAGAAGAGCAAGATCGCGAAGAACGAGCAGCGGCGGCTGACGGTCGCCCGCTACGCCGCGCGGCGCGCCCTCCTCAAGACCGTCATCCGCAACCCGCGGACACCCGAGGGGGAACGGCTGGCGGCCGAGCGCGAACTGCGGCGCCAGCCGCGGGACGCGAGCGCGACGCGCCTGCGCAACCGCGACTCCGCGGACGGCCGGCCGCGCGGCTACTTCCGCACGTTCGGCTTGTCGCGCGTGAACCTGCGCAAGGAGGCGCACGCCGGGCACCTGCCGGGCGTGCGGAAGTCGAGCTGGTAGGCGTACGGGCCGGGCGGTCCCGAGGGGGGTCCGCCCGGCCCGTAAGGATGCAGGCCGGTCCGTACCGTGAGGATGCCGGCCGGTCCGTCAACCGCCGGTCACTACGAGGCGGGCGGCGGAGAGGGAGTCGATGAGGGCCGCCACGTCGGTGGCCGCCCTCTCCGCCGAGAGCGACGGATACCGCTCGGTGAGCACCTGCGCCGCCCGCTCCGGCGTGCCGTCGCAAGCGCCCTCGCGAGCACCGTCGCGATTGCCGTCGAGCAGAGTGCGCAGGATGAGGGCGGCGGTGCTGTTGAGCTGCCAGTAGCTCCCGGCTCGCTCGTCGAGCAGCACCATGCCGTCCTCGGTGTCCGTGGCGGACACGTCCCGCCGCAGGGTGAGGTTCACAGCGGTCTCCCGTGGTCGCGTGAAGGGGCGTGAGGGGCGCAACTGCACCGTGAGCCCCGGGATACCCACGCCTTCGCCCGCTACGCCGAACAGGCGAACATTTCACACGGCAAGGCAGCAAGTGTGACGATATGGCCGCTGCTGGTCGGCACCGGCGGGAGTGACCCCGTCGATGAGCTGGACCACGATGCCGTTCGGGCCCGTGACCTGGATGGCGACGGCGGCGTCGTCGCGCGCCGGCGTGACCTCCGACCACGTCACCCGGCTCTTCCTCGCGCAGGGCTTCGAGCCGGCTTGAACGTGTTCAAAAATAGGTCTACAGTCACGATCATCAGAGCTTTTGAACACGTTCAAGAAAGGCCGGGGGCGTGGATCTCACCGTCGTCGCATACGTCATCTACCTGGTGCTCAGCCTGGGCCTCACAGTCTGGGTCGCGCGCACGCTCAGCCGCAACGGGCGGGTCTTCCTCGCCGACGTCCTGCACGGCAACGAGAAGCTCGCGGAGGCCGTGAACCACCTGCTGGTGGTCGGTTTCTACCTCGTGAACCTCGGGTTCATCGCCCTGTACCTCCAGGACGACGGCACGATCACCGACGCCCGCGGCGTGTTCGAAGCGCTGTCGCAGCGGCTCGGCGTCGTCCTGCTCGTCCTCGGCGCCATGCACTTCGGCAACATCTTCGTCCTCAACAGGTTCCGCCGGCGCGGCGTCCTGGAGCGGCAGCAGGTCCCGCCCGTCGCACCCCAGGGGTGGGCCGTTCAGCAGGGCCCGTGGGCGGCTCCGACCGGTGGGCGCTGAGCCCGATGCCCACCGTCACCGACACGGGCACCGACGCCGACACCGACGCCACCGGGCCCGGCCGTGCGTCCGCGTAACCCCCGGCCGCGCGCCGGCCGTCCGGGCCGCACCGGCCGCCCCGCCCGGATCGTCGGCCTCCCCGCCTTCGGTGCCGTGGCCGCACTGGCCGCACTGATCGTCCTCCTGACCCCGCCCGCCGGCTCGGCGGAGCGCGGCGATCTCGTCGGCGCGTGGCGCGCCCAGCAGGGGGCCCGGCTGATCCTCCGTGAGGACGGGACGCTCACCGCCGTGAGCGTGCCCACCGCCTTCTCCGAGGACGACGACGAGCGGCCCACCAGACGGTTCACCGGCAACGGGACGTGGCAGCTGGAGAAGAAGCCCAAGCTCGGCCACCAGCGGATCCGGCTCACCCTCGGCGAGACGTACGAACTGTCGATCGCCGGTGAGGGCGCCCGCGACGGCCTCTTCATCAGGCCCTCCCGCGACGCCACCACCCAGTTCCGCTTCAAGAGGACCCCTTAGGCTCTGAACCGTGCCAGCAGAGAACGAGCCCCGGCCTGCGAAGAGCGAGCAGACCCGCACCCTGATCCTGGAAACCGCGATGCGGCTCTTCCAGGAGCGCGGCTACGACAAGACCACCATGCGGGCCATCGCCAAGGAGGCCGGAGTCTCCGTCGGCAACGCGTACTACTACTTCGCCGGCAAGGAGCACCTGATCCAGGGGTTCTACGACCGGATCGCCGCCGAGCACCAGGCAGCGGTCCGCGCGGTGCTGGACCGGGAGACCGACCTGGAGGCGCGGCTCTCCGGCGTCCTGCAGGCCTGGCTGGACATCGCCGCGCCGTACCACGAGTTCGCGGCCCAGTTCTTCAAGAACGCCGCCGACCCCGACTCCCCGCTCAGCCCCTTCTCCGCCGAGTCCGAGCACGCGCGGGAAGCCGCTATCGACGTCCACCGGGAAGTGCTCGCCGGCGCCAAGGCCAAGGTCCCGGCCGAGCTCGCCGACATCCTCCCCGAGCTGATGTGGCTCTCCCAGATGGGCCTCGTCCTCTACTGGGTCTTCGACCGCTCCCCCGGCCGCGAGCGCACCCGCCGCCTCGCCGACCGCGGCGCCCGCCTGACGACGCGCGGCATCTCCCTGGCGCGCTTCCGCGTGCTCCGCCCGCTCGTCCTCGAAGTCCACGAACTGTTCACGGACTTCCTGCCGGGGATGGCCCAGACGGCGGTGGCGCGCCACAGAAACGGGTGAGCGCCGGGGCCGGTGAAGGCGATCACGCGCGCTTGACCTCGAGTGCGCTCCAACACCTAGCGTCCTGATCAGTTGATTCCGCGATCAGGAGGCACACCATGAGCGACGTCGTCCCCACCCGGCACCTGGGCAGCCTGGCCGTCTCCGCACAGGGGCTGGGATGCATGGGCATGAGCCACGGCTACGGCGCCACGGACGACGCCCAGTCGATCGCGACCCTGCACCACGCCCTCGACCTCGGGGTGACCTTCTGGGACACCTCCGACTACTACGGCACCGGGCACAACGAGGAGCTGATCGGGCGGGCGCTCGCCGGGCGCCGCGACGAGGTGGTGCTGGCCACGAAGTTCGGCTTCGCCAACCGCCTGGGCGAGCCCACCGAGATCCGCGGTGACGCCGCCTACGTGCGGCAGGCCTGCGAGGCGTCGCTGCGGCGGCTCGGGGTCGACCACATCGACCTCTACTACCAGCACCGGGTCGACCCGCAGGTGCCCATCGAGGAGACCGTCGGCGCCATGGCCGAGCTGGTGCAGGCCGGAAAGGTCCGCCACCTCGGGCTGTCCGAGGCCGGCGCGCAGACCATCCGGCGGGCCCACGCCGTCCACCCGATCTCCGCGCTGCAGAGCGAGTGGTCGCTGTGGACCCGAGACCTGGAGGCGGAGATCGCGCCGGTCTGCCGCGAACTCGGCATCGGCCTGGTCCCGTTCTCCCCGCTCGGACGCGGCTTCCTCACCGGCCGCTACGACTCCGTCGAGGGGCTGGCCGAGGGCGACGTGCGGCGCAGCCAGCCGCGCTTCGCCGACGGCAACCTCGAACGGAACCTCGCGATCGTCGCCAAGCTGAACGAGCTGGCCGAGGCGAAGGGCGTCACCGCCGGTCAGCTCGCCCTGGCCTGGGTGCAGCACCGGGGCGACGACGTGGTGCCGATCCCCGGCACGCGGCGGCAGCGGTACCTGGAGGAGAACCTCGCGGCCGTGGCCGTCGAGCTCTCGCCCGAGGACCTCGCCGCCATCGAGGCCGCGGCCCCGGCCGGGCAGATCGCGGGCACGCGGTACGACGCGACGAGCCTGACCTTCGTCAACGGCTGAGCGAGCGGAGCACGGTGGCCGCGACCCTACTCCAGCCACTGCACGGCGGTCGCCCGGCGGATATGGACGAGGACGTCGAACGCGTCGGGAAGGGAATCCACGGCGAGGTGCTCGGCGGCGTCGCGGGACGGGTCGTAGACGCCGCTGATGACGCGGGCCTTCGCCGGCCCGTCCCAGTGGCCGCGTACGGCGTCGTCCCGCAGGTCCAGCCAGTGCGCGGGCAGGTCGGCCTCGCCGAGCCGGGCGTCGATCAGACCGGAGACGGGTTCCGGGACGGCGACGACACCGAGGTCTCCGTGGTGGAAGCCGATCGCCACGGACACGTACCGCGCGCCGTAGCGCTCGCGCAGCACGCTGCCGACGGTGGGCTGCGGGCCGCGATCGGGCGCCATGCCCAGGCGGACGCCGGTCGCCGCCGTGTGCCCGATGCCGTCCCAGTAGACGACGCGCAGGCCGGTGCGGTGCTGGTAGTCGCCGATGACGCCCGCCCACACGGCGTCGTCGCCCGCGAAGTGGCCGCGGCCGGCGACGCTGTTCTCGTGGAAGTCGACGATCAGGCGCATCCGGGCGAGGACTCCTTCGGCTTCGGCTGAGCCTCCGGCTTCGCTTCCGCCTTCGCCTGCGTTCCCGCCTTCGCCTTCGCCCAGTGACCGGATCTGCCGGACCAGCGCGAGCGCCTCGCGCGCGTGCTCGGCGAACGGCCGCCCCGGGTGCGTTCCCTTGGCGCGCTGCACGTGCTCGTCGATGCGGTGGGCGGTGCGGATCGTCTCCAGGTGCGGCGCCACCTCCGCGAGCCGCTCCGGGGCCGACGCGCGGACGAACTCCACGACGGCGTCGTAGTCGGCGTCCTGCGCCTGCACCGGCTTCACGCCGAAGATCCGCACGGGGTCGTCCGGGTGCTCCTGGTTGAACTCCCGGATCCACTCCAGCGCCGCGGCCATCTCCACCGTCCGCTGGGGCCGCCAAGCCCCGGCGAGCGCGTCTTCCGCAGACCCCCCGGCCCCGCCCTCACCCTCGCCCCCGCGCACGTACGCGTCGAGGCCGTCGCCTACGCCGGCGCTGTCCTGGACGGCCAGGGCCCGGAACCCGTGGTCCCGGACCAGCCGCCGGAAGAGCTCCTCCCGCACGCCGAACGTCTCCCGGGAGAAGCGCGTGGACTCCCCGATCCCGACGATCGCCGCACCCCGGGCCAGCTTCCCGGCGAGCGCGTCGAGCGACGCGGGGGTGAGCGCGACGGGAGAAGGCAGGGGGCCCCGGGCGGAGGTGGCGGCGGCGAGGGCGGCGGCGTTCGTCATGCCCTCACCCTCCTGCCTCAAGTCCGGTTGAGGTCAAGAGGGGGAGGGTCAGCCACCGGCCGGCAGCAGCAACAGCTGGTCCGCGTAGCACCAAGCCCATTCCTCGCCCGGTTCGAAGGACCGGGCGAGGTCGTGGCCGCGCTCCGTGCGGGCGTGGGCGCTCGCGTGGCGGTTCGGGGAGCTGTCGCAGCAGGCGACGTGGCCGCAGACGAGGCACTCGCGCAGGTGCACCCAGGTGCCACCGGTGCGCAGGCAGTCCTCGCAGCCTTCCGTGGTGCTGGGGGTGACGTCCGCGGCCGCCTCGTCCAGGTGGCCGCATTCCCGCCGGGTCGGGCGGCCTTCGACGTCCGCCGACACCTGCCAGGTTCCGTTTCCGGTCATGTCCCCAACGTAGCCCGACACTCTCGATCCCGCAGGTCAGGGCGATTGTCAGACCCCCCTGGCAGGATCGTTCGCGTGAGGTTGGCGGTGGCGGAGACGGGCGACGGGGGTGTCCGTCTCCGCGCCGTCGACCTCACAGGGGCGCCCGTGGGGCCGGTGGCGTCCGCGGGAAGCCTGGCGGAGGCCGTGCGGTCGCATCCGCACGTGGAGCGGTGGGTGTGGCGGTCCACCGCCCACCATTACCCGCAGCTGCTCACGGCGGGCCTGCGCGTCGAGCGGTGCTATGACGTGGAGGCTGCCGAGAGCCTCCTGGTCGGGCACGAGGAGGGGCAGTCCGGGCAGCCCCGTTCGCTGGCCGCCGCGTGGGCGCGGCTGCGCGGCCTGCCCGTGCCCGCGGATCCGCCTCCGCGGGCCGCCGGCGGGCAGCCGTCGCTGTTCGAGCCCGGGCCGGTGCCGCTGCCGCCCGGCACGGATCCGCTGGAGGCGCTGGTCGAGGTCCATGCCGCGCAGATCGCCCGGGCGCAGGCCACGGCCCGGCCGGGCCGGCTGCTGCTCCTGCTCGCCCTGGAGTCGGCGGGCACGCTCGTCGCCGCCGAGATGAACCGCGCGGGCCTGCCCTGGCGGGCGGATGTGCACCGCGCCCTGCTGGACGAGCTGCTCGGGGAGCACTTCCCCGGCGGTCTGGAGCCCCGGCGGCTGGCCGAGCTGGCGGAGGCCGTGTCCGCGGCGTTCGGCGAGGAGGGCGGGCGCGTACGGCCGGATCTGCCCGCCGACATCATCCGTGCGTTCGCCCGGCAGGGCATCCCCCTGTCCTCCACGCGCGCGTGGGAGCTCAAGGCCATCGACCACCCCGCCGTCGAGCCCCTGCTGCAGTACAAGAAGCTCTACCGGCTGCACACCGCCCACGGCCGGTCCTGGCTGCAGACGTGGGTGCGCGAGGGCCGCTTCCGCGCCGAGTACGTGCCGAGCGGTTCGGTCTCCGGCCGCTGGACCACCAACGGCGGGGGCGCGCTGCAGATCCCGCGCGTCGTGCGCCGGGCGGTCGTGGCCGATCCCGGCTGGCGGCTGGTGGTGGCCGACGCCGATCAGATGGAGCCGCGCATCCTCGCCGCCGTCTCCCGCGATCCGGGGCTGATGGAAGCGGCGAGCGGCGAGCGCGCGATCTGTACGCGGCCCTGTCCGACCGGGCCTTCGCCGGTGACCGCGAGCGGGCCAAGATGGCGATGCTCGGCGCGGTCTACGGACAGACCTCCGGCGACGGGCTCAAGCACCTGGCGGATCTGCGCCGCCGCTTTCCCGCCGCGGTCGCCTTCGTGGACGAGGCGGCGCGCGCGGGCGAGGAGGGCCGCCTCGTACGGACGTGGCTGGGACGCACCTGCCCGCCCGTCTCCACCGCCCTGCCGGAGGAGGCCGGCCTGCCCCAGACCGGCGAGCAGGAGGGTTACGGCAGCTCCCCGGCCGGCCGGGCGCGCGGCCGCTTCACGCGGAACTTCGTGGTGCAGGGCGGCGCCGCCGACTGGGCCCTGGCGATGCTCGCGGCCCTGCGCCAGGAGCTCGCGGGGCTCCGCGCCGAGCTGGTCTTCTTCCAGCACGACGAGGTCATCGTGCACTGCCCCGAGGCGGAGGCGGCCAGCGTCACCGAGGCCATCCGCACGGCCTCGGCGCGGGCCGCGCGCGTCGTGTTCGGACCGACGCCGGTCCTGTTCCCCTTCACGACGGCGGTCGTGCGGTGCTACGCCGACGCGAAGGCCCTCCCGGCAGGTGCCGGCGGAGCCCCCATTCCCTGACGCTCCGTCACCTCTGTGTCCCCCGTGCGGCCCATTCCAGCGCGCGCCACGGCGCCCGGCCGCGCACGCTGGCCCCAGGGGCGCCCGGCGGCGGCGACCCGTCCGTAGCCCCCGATCGCCGTCCCAGGGGAGCTCTGCCATGACGTCCTTCAGCCTTGAGCAGCTGCGCCGCTGCACCATCGCCGTGGACCTCGGGGCGGCCCGCACGCGCGTCTACCTCCGCGACAACGGACTGATCGTGGACGAGCCGAGCGCCGCCGCGATCAACACCCGCACCGGCTCCCTGATCGCGGTCGGCTCCGTCGCCGACAGCATGGCCGGCCGCACGCCCCACCACATCACCGTGGTCCGGCCGATCTCCGGCGGCACCGTCGTCGACATCGACATGGCCCAGCGGATGCTCCGGCACCTCGTCAGCGAGAAGGTGCGCCGCGTCTGGCGGCGCAAGCCGATGCTGCGCGCCGCCGTGTGCCTCCCGCACGACGCGGACCCGCTCGCCCGCCGCGCCGCCGTCGAGACCCTGATGGGCCTGGGGACGCGCCGCGTGGAACTGGTCGACACCCTCATCGCCGCCGCCGTGGGATGCGGCATGCCCGTCGAGCTGCCCGAGGCGACGATGATCGTGGTGTGCGGGGCGGCCTCCACACAGGTGGCCGTGCTGTCCCTGGGCGCGATCGTGGCGGCCGAGAAGGTCCTGGTCGGCGGGGACGCCATGGACTACGCGGTCGTGGAGCACCTGCGCCGCCGCCACGAGCTGATGCTGCCCACCCAGGGGCTGCACCCGCTGCACGTCGCGCTCAGCGCCGACCCGATGGAGGAGAGCGCGGAGGTGCGCGGCCGGGACGTGGCGACGGGGCTGTCCCGTACGGTCCAGGTCAACACCGCCGAGGTCCGCGAGATCATGCACATGCCGCTGACGGCCGTGCTGGACGCGATCGGCCGCGTGCTGCGCGTCTGCCCGCCCGACCTCGTCGCCGACCTCGTCGACCGGGGCGTGATGCTCGCGGGCGGCAGCGCCGTGCTGCCGGGGCTGGACCGGATGATCGCCGATGCGACGGGCATGACCGTGCGCATCGCCGACCAGCCGGACGTCTGCTCGGTGCTGGGGCTCGGCGCGATGATGGAGGGCAAGGTGCAACCGCTGCACCTGGATCCGCTCGCCTCCTCGTAACACCACCGGCCCCTGTGTCGCATTGGACCGGTCTGGGAACTTCTGGGAACTTCCGTACCCCTCTCCCCCGTTCTCCCCGTACACCCCCGTTATGTGTATGAGGAGAAACAGCAAATGGCGCTCTGGGACCGGCTCAAGGACTCCGCGACGACGATGCAGGGCCAGCTGGTGGCGAAGAAGAACGAGCTGAAGAGCGGCGCGTTCCGTGACGCGAGCATGGCCATGTGCGCCCTGGTGGCGGCCGCCGACGGCTCGATCGACGCCTCGGAGCGGCAGCGCGTCGCCTCGCTGATCGCCACCAACGAGGTGCTGCAGAACTTCCCGGCCGATGACCTGCAGGCCCGCTTCAACGACTACTGCCAGAAGCTCACGGCCGACTACGACTTCGGCAAGGTCAGCGTGATGCAGACCATCGGCAAGGTGCAGAAGAAGCCGACGGAGGCCCGTGCGGTCGTTCAGATCGGCATCGTCATCGGCGGCGCCGACGGCGACTTCGACAAGACCGAGCAGGCCGTCGTCCGCGAGGCGTGCTTCGCACTGGGCATCAACCCGGCCGAGTTCGACCTCTGACCGGTCCCTGGGAACGGCCGGGCGCGGAGGACGCCCGGATGCCGCCGACGCCGCCGGTGTCGCCGACGCCGCTTATGCGGGCTGCGGCATCGAGCGGCCCGGCGCCTGCCCTTCGCTCTCGCCGCCGCCCGCGCCCTTGCTCCACGTGCCCAGCGAGATCTCGGCGGTGATGCCGGGACCGAAGCCGGCGATGACGCCCCGGGCGTCGTGCGGCGCGCCGCCGTCCGCCCACAGGCGCTCCAGCGCGTCGAAGATGACGGCGCTGGCGATGTTGCCCCGCTCGGTGAGCGTGGCCCTGCTGTAGCGGAACCACTCGGGCGCGAGGTCGAGGTACTTGCACAGGTCGTCGAGGATCCTCGGCCCGCCCGCGTGGACGATGTAGAAGTCGAGCTCGGAGACGTTCCAGTCGTGGGGTTCGGCCATGTCGCGCATGGCGGGGGCGAGCATGGCCATCGTGCCCGGGACCCGCTTGTCGAGCAGGAAGTGGAAGCCGGTGTCGCGGACGGCGTAGGAGATCCAGTCCTCGGTGTCGGGCACCAGGTGGGAGCCGTTGCGCTCCAGGCGCACGCCTTCGCCGCCCTCCCCGCGCACCACGGCCGCGGCGAGGGCGTCACCGAAGAGGCCGTTGGACAGGAGGTTGCCGACGCCGAGGTCGGTGGGCTGGTAGAGCAGCGAGCAGAACTCGCAGGCCACAATGAGGGCGTTGGCGCCGGGGTAGGCGGTGCAGAAGTCGTGCGCGCGGTTGATGGCGGCGCCGCCCGCCGCGCAGCCGAGCTGGGCGATCGGCAGCTGTCTCGTCGTGACCGGGAAGTCCATGGTGTTGATGAGCCAGGCGGTCATGGACGGCATCATGAAGCCGGTGCACGAGACGTAGACGATCAAGTCGATGTCGCGCGGGGTCAGTTCCGCGTGGTCCAGGGCCCGCCTGACGACCGCGGGGACACGGGCCTTGGCCTCGGTCTCGTAGAGGTTGTTGCGCCAGGTGAAGCCGGGGTGTTTGAGGGTGTCCTCGATGGGCTGGACGATGTGCCGGGTCTGCACTCCGGTGTTGCCGATCAGCCGCAGGGCCAGCGGCAGCTGAGGGTGGTCGGCGTGCAGCGTCCGGGCCAGCTGCAGGGTCTCCTCCATCGTGATGACGTGCTCGGGTACGGCGATGGCCGGTCGGCAGAGCGTAGCCATGACTGCCTCCTTACCAGGGACTTACCGGTCCAGGGGACTGACCGGGGGACTTGCCGGGCGCCGGGCCGCCGCCCTTCGCGGGCGGGGGCCCGTGCGCCCCGTCGTGGCGCGCCGGGGGCTCTACCAGGCGACGGGCAGGGCGAGCGGGAAGCGCCAGATCGAGCCGGTGTTCCACCGCACCTCCTCCGCCGGAACAGCCAGGCGCAGTTCGGGAAAACGGGCGAGCAGCGCGCCGATGGCGACCTGGAGCTCCATGCGCGCCAGCCGGGCGCCCAGGCAGTGGTGCGTGCCGTGGCCGAAGGTCAGATGGGCGGGTGCGTCCCGCCGCTCCAGGTCCAGCTCGTCGGGCCGGTCGTAGACGAGCTCATCACGGTTGGCCGCGAGGTAGGAGACGTGGACGGTCTCGCCGGCGCGGATGGTGACGCCGTCCAGTTCCACGTCCTCCGTGGCGCGGCGGGGGATGCCCACTCCCTGCCGGTACGGGATGAAGCGCAGGAGCTCCTCGATGGCGGCCGGCAGCAGCTCGGGCCGGGCCCGCAGGCGGGCCAGCTGCTCCGGGTGGGTCAGGAGCGTGTAGACGATGTTGCTGATCTGGTGGGCGCTGGTGTTGTGACCGGTGACGAGCAGGAGCATGCCCATCACGGCGACCTCGCGGGCGTCCAGGAACTCGCCGTCCTCGCGCACCGCGGCCAGGGCGCTCAGCAGATCGCTGCCGGGGTGGCGGCGGCGGGCTGCGGTCAGCTCGGCGAAATACGCGCGGAGCCCGGACTTGCCCTCGGCGGCCGCGGCGCAGTCGGGCGTGCCGGGGGACATCATCGCGGTGGCCCAGCGGCGCAGCGGGGCGCGGTCGGGCTCGGGGACGTCGAGCAGCTCGAAGACCGTGTTGAGCGGGAGGGGGGCGGCCAGCCAGTCGGAGACGTCCGCGGGGGAGCCGTGGTCGGCCATGGCGTCGAGCAGGCCCTCCACCGTGCGCCGGGTGCGCGGGCGCAGCTCCTCGACCTGGCGGTCGCCGAACGCGGCGGCCATGAGGCCGCGCAGGCGGCTGTGGGCCGGCGGGTCCATGAGGTTGATCGACTCGGCGTGGTCGACGAGGTCGGGCGTGACGCGCGGCAGGCCCCGGCCGATCAGGGCGGCGCGGCTGAAGCGGCGGTCGGCGGTGACCGCGCGGACGTGCCGGTGGCGCGTGACGAGCCAGGCGGCCTCGGCGGCCGGGCCGTCCTCCGCGGCACCGTCCGAGCGGTCGGCGCCGTCCGGGCGGTCCGTGCCCTCCGAGCGGTCCGCGCCGCCCTCCGGGCCGTCCGCGTGCTCCGCTCGGGGCATCGGGATGCGGGTGATCGAGGGCTCGCTGCGCAGCCGGGCCAGGAAGGGGTCGAACTCCAGGGCCTCGTCGTGACGGAACGGACAGGTCCACACCGACTCGGAGGTGGTCATCGAAGACTCCCATCCCAAGGGCCCCGCCCGGGTGGCGTGCCAGCTTATTTTCAGACCATGCCGCACCAGTGACTCCGCCACACCCCAGCCTTCGCAGTTCACCCGAATGGTGGAAATTTCGGAGAATCACCCGTCGCATCCCCCACTTTTCCCTTCTTTCTCACCACTCCCCCAGGCTCCGCCCCGGCCCCCTCCGCGCGCCCTCGGCTTCTTCCCGGCGCCCTCGGCTCCCCCTTGGCGCCCTCGGCTCTCCCTTGGCGCCGCCCTCCGCACTCCGGCGCCCCGATTCCCTCGTGAGTGCCCTTTCCGTCCGCCATGCGCCCCAACGGACGGCTCGGTACGGGCCCGGCGTGTCCCGAGCTGCGGATCCCGGATCTCATGCTTAGCCTAATTTTTCAGACATCACTGATTAAGTGATGACAATTCCGCCCGCATCTCCACGAGGAGGCGCCCATGCTTGCCCAAGAAACCCTTCGACCCCTCGCACACCCCGCCGGGACGACGGCGATCGGCTCCCTGATGGTGGAGCCCGAAGCCGCCGTGAGCGGGGCTCCACTTCCCGCGCCGGAGGCCGCAGGCTTCCTGCTGGCCCTCCTCCTGCTGTCGCCCAAGGAGCCGAAGGAGCCGAAGGGCAAGTGAGTTCCCGTGCGGCCTACGCCGCGGCGGCCGACGAGCTCGCGTCACGCGTCCTCCGCGCCCTCCGGGGCGCGGGGGGCGCGGCGCTCGTGGCCCCGCACCTCGACAGCTCGCCCGACGCACTCGCGGCCCTGGCCGCGGTGCGGGTGATCGGAGCCGACACCTTCACCCCCCACGTCCTCGCGGGCGTTCCCTTCCACGCCGCCGACGCGGCCGCCGTCGCCCGCTCCTTCGAGGAGTTCCCCGTACCGGGCGGCGGCCCCTCCGCCCGCCCCGACGAGCGGACCGCCGCCTGGCGCGACTGGGCGACCGCACAGCTGCTGGCCCGGACGCGCGGCTACGCGGGCAACCCCGTGGCCACCGTCCCGCCCGAGCCCGGCGACGACCTCACCGACACCACCGACTGGCAGCGCTGGTCCGTACGCATGGCCCAGCTCGCGCCGCTCGCCACCCCGTGCCTGGACGGGCCCGTGCGCGACGCCGCCCGCGGCGCCGCCCTCCCGCTGTGCCGCGGGCTGACCCGCTCCGTCCTGCGCCGCGACTTCCCCACCGCCGTCCGCCTGTTGCGCTGGCTCGCCCTGCTGCGGCACGACGGCGTCGCCCTGCCCCTGGACCCGGAACCCGTCCTCGACCACGTGCGCGTGCTCGGCGGCGCGAGCCCGCGCACGGCGCTCGACCTGGCGGTCGCCGCCCACCTGCTGGGCGACGGCACGCACACCCGGCAGCACACCGGCTCCGACACCGCACCCCACCCGCCCTCGGAGGCGCCGGCATGACGATTTCCGCCCCCGTGGTGACGGCCGCCCGTGCCATGGCCGACCGGGCGCTGTCCTGGCTGCACGCCCACCGCGCGCTCGGTGCCCTGCCGCCCGGCACCACCGAGGAGCTCACCGACCCCGACGGCGTCTACAAACCCCTGGGCGAGAGCACCCTCGCCGCTTCCATCATCCTGCGCGACGGCATGGCGGGCGCCGGCCAACTGGTCGCCGCGCAGAGCCTGATGGACTTCACGTGGCTGCAGCTGCGCAAGGGCGACATGCTCTACGAACGCCAGCTGCGCCACACCCTGATGACCGACCCGCTGGAGATGTACGCCCACTTCGTGCGCTGCGGCTACCGGCACGCGGAGCTGGACCGGCTGCTGGCCCACCGCGCGCGGCTGCGCTCGGTGCACAGCGTCGAGCTGCTGCCCAACCGCCGTCTGGCCGTGGCCAACGCCTCGCGCATCGCGGGCCTCGACCACGGCGAGGACTTCGACGCGCTCGCCCGCACCACCTGGCTGGGCGCCACCCCCGAGCCGTGGGCGATCAACTGGATCACCGCCTACGCGATGACCCACACCGTCTTCCACCTCACCGACTGGGGCGGCCGGCCCGAAGGTCTGCCGGCCCCCCTCACCTCGTACGTCCGCACCTGGCTGCCGGTGTGGATCGACATCTGGCGCGAGGTCCGGCAGTGGGACCTCGTGGCCGAACTCCTCATCGTCGGCGCGTCCTTGTCCGAGCCCTACTGCAACCCCGACGACTGGGAGGCGATGGCCGCCCTGCAGCACGAGGACGGCCTGGTGCCCTGCGACGGCGACCCGGTCGCCGACGACCCGGCCCGCAGGTTCAAGGAACACCAGCACACCACCGTCGTGGCCGCCGTGGCGGGCTCCATCGCCCTGGCCAGGGCGGCACGAGAGCAGTGACCCCCTTCGCACGGAAGGCCCACGCCGGCTCCCCCGGCTCCCCCGGCGCACCGGGTTCACCCGGCTCCCCGGAGCTCCCGGACGCCCCGACGAACGCCCTGCTCCTGCCCCTGGCCGACGCGGCCCGGGGCGCGAGCGCCGTCGCCGTCGCCGCCGTGCGCGGCGACGAGCGCATCGTGGTGTGCCACGGGCAGGCCCGGGACAGCACCCGCTTCGAGACCGGCTCGCTCACCAAGACGTTCACCGCGCTGCTGCTGGCCGAGCTCGCCGCCCGCGGCGAGGTCCGCTACGACGACCCCCTCGACCGCTACCTGCCGCCCGGCGCCCGGCGCGTCCCGGGGCCGCCCGTCACTCTCCTCCACCTCGCCACCCACACCGCGGGCCTGCCGCGCCTTCCGCCGGGGCTGCTCGCGCGTGCGGTCCGCACGGGCTGGTTCCGCAACCCGTACGCCGCCTTCACCACGGACGACCTGCTGGCCGCGCTCCCCCGCACCCGGCTCCACCACCGCCCCGGCACCCGCGTGCGCTACTCCAACTACGGCGTGGGCCTGCTCGGTCTCGCCCTGGCGCGCGCGGCCGGCGGCGGGCCGGAGGACTATCCCGCGCTGCTCGGCGAGCGCGTCCTCGAACCACTCGGCCTGGCCGACACCGACTGCGACCCCACCCGCCCCCAGGTCCTCGGGCACTGGCACGGCCGCCCCCGGCCGCCCTGGCTCGTCCCCGGCCTGCCCGCCGCGGGCGCCCTGCGCTCCAGCGCGCGGGATTTGCTGCGCTGCATGACGGCGCTGCTCGCGCCGGAGGCCGCCGCCCCGCCGAGCCTGCGGGTGGCGCTCACGGAAGTGCAGCGCCCCAGGCTGGCGCTGCCGCGCACGGGCCGCCGCATCTGCCTGGTGTGGAACCTGCGGATGCGACCGGGCGGGCCGCTGCTGCACCACTCCGGAGGCACGCGGGGCTGCACCGCGTTCGCCGGCTTCCTGCCCGGCGCGGGGACTGCCCTGGTGGCACTGGCCGATGCCGCACCGACCCCGGCGGCGCCCTTCGTCCAGGCGTCGTACGGCGCGCTGTGCGGACTGGGCGGGGCGGAGCGGCGGTCAGCCGCCCGCGACGTGCCGGGTGACGGTGGCCGCGAACTCCTGGGCGGCGGGGGTGAGGGCCGACCACTGCCGGGCGGCCCAGCCCACGTCGAGTGACGGGATGCCGGTGACGGGAATCAGCCGGGCCGCGCCGGACGGGCTGACCAGTCCCGGCATGGCCGGTATCAGGGCGTGCCCCAGGCCCAGCTCGGCCAGCAGCAGCGCGGTGTCCCAGTCGGTGGCACGGGTGGTGGTGGAGCGCGAGGACAGGCCGCCGGGGCCGAGCACGTCCTCCACCTGACGGCCGGAGCTCGTCCCGGCGGGCGGGCGGATCAGGCGCGTACGGGCGAGGTCCTCCGCGCCGAGGGCGCTCTCGGCCGCGAGCGGGTCGTCGGGGTGGACGGCCAGCACCCACTCCAGGCTGATGACCGGACGCAGTTCGACGCCCTGCGCGTCGGCGGAGACCGTCACCCAGGCCAGGTCCACCGCTCCCGACCGCAGGGCGTCGATGCAGCGGTGGCTGGAGCGCTCGGTGTGGAACTCCAGCCCGACGTCGGGGAAGCACCTGCTGTACTCCTCGATGGCCGCGCCCATGAGGTGGCGGATGGTCGTGGCGCCCGTGGCGATGACGACGCCGCCGCCCCGGCCGGTGCGCAGCTCCTCCAGGGTCCGCAGGCCCTCGCCGAGCGCGGTGAGCCCGTCCGAGGCGGCCCGCTGGAGGATCCGGCCGGCCGCCGTGGGGACGACGCCCCGTGGCTGACGCTCCATCAACGACAGCCCGGTCTCCTTCTCCAGGCGCCGCACGTGCTGGCTGACGGCCGACTGGCTGCAGTTCATCTCGCGGGCCACGGCACTGAGGTTGCGGGCCTCGCACACCATGACGAACACCTTCAGGTCATCTAGCGTCACGCCGCCACGATACAAGCTCACGCTTGGGTGGATCGAGTCAACTCATAGGATTGACTTGGCCTATGAGGGCGGCCATGATCTACCTGAAAGACGGCGGCAACCTGTCCGCGGCTTCACACAGCAGCACACAGCGCTCCGTTGCTGCGCATGCACGGCAACGGGCCGGAGCGTCGCTGCGGACAGGTGTCGACCATCCCCCGGCCGGTTTCTCGCCGCCCGTCTCCACGCCGTCCGCTCCTCGCCGTCCGCTCCTCATCGCCCGGCTCCCCGCCGTCAGTGCAGCACCGGTACGGCCTCCAGCAGCTGCCGCGTGTACGGGTGCTCGGGCGCGTCCCACACGCGCGCGACGGGCCCCCTCTCCACCACGCGCCCTTCCTTCATCACCATTACTTCGTCGCACAGGTAGCGCACCACGCCGAGGTCGTGGGTGACGATGCACAGGGCCATCTCCCGCTCGGCGGTCACCCTGCTCAGGACGTCGAGGATCTGCGCCCGGACGGAGACGTCCAGGGCGCTGACCGGCTCGTCGGCGAGGAGCACCGACGGGCGGGGCGCCAGGGCCCGGGCGATGGCGATGCGCTGCCGCTGCCCGCCCGAGAACTGGTGCGGATAGCGGTCGGCGGCCTCCGCGGGCAGGCCCACGTCGGCGAGGAGCCCGGCCACGCGCGCGGCGGCCGCGGACGAGCGGCGGTCCGGGAGCGGCTCGGCGATGATGTCCCGCACGCGCATGCGGGGGTCGAGCGAGGCCATGGGGTCCTGGAAGACGACCTGGAGGCCGTGGGGCGCTTGAGCTCCGTGGCCGGCCACGTGTCCGGCTGCGGCAGCCCCCCGGGCGGCTGCTTCCGGCCTTCCGGCCCCCGCTCCCGGCCCCTCCACTGTCCCCGCCGTCGGGCGGTCCAGCCCCGACAGCAGCCGCAGCAGCGTGGTCTTCCCCGACCCGGACTCGCCGACCACACCCACCCGTCCGCCCGCCCGCAGGTCCAGGTCCAGGCCCTCGAGCGCCGTGAAGTGCGTACGCGGCGCGAAGAGGCCGCGGCGGGGGCGGACGTAACGGCGGGTCAGGCCGCGGGCCTTGAGCAGCGTCCGCGGGTCGGCGGGGGCCGGGGGGCGCGGGGCCGGAACGGTCAGGTCGGAGGCCTTCATCAGGGCGCGCGTGTACGGGTGTTCCGGGCTGCGCAGCACCTGCTCGACGGGCCCGCTCTCGACGATCTCCCCTTCGTACATCACCAGGACGCGGTGGCAGACGGAGGCGACGAGCGCGAGGTCGTGGCTGATGTAGAGCACCGCCGTGCCGCGCTCGTCGGAGACGCCCGTGACGAGGTCGACGATCTCCTTCTGCACGGTGACGTCCAGGGCGGTGGTCGGCTCGTCGCAGATCAGCAGCGCGGGGCCGGCCGCGAGGGCGCCGCCGAGGACGGCGCGCTGGCGCTGGCCGCCGGAGAGCTGGTGGGGGTAGGAGCGGGCGGCCCGGGCGGGGTCGGGCAGGCGCAGCCGCTCCAGGAGGCCGACGGCGGCGGCGCGGGCCTCCGCCCGGCCGGGGCGTTCGCTGCGGGGGCCGTGCAGCCGCAGCGCTTCGGCGACCTGGGGGCCCACCTTCATGACGGGGTTGAGGGCCGTCATCGGCTCCTGGAAGACCATGCCGGCGAGGCGTCCGCGGACGGTCGACAGTTCGCGGTCCGTGGCGGCCAGGAGGTCGAACGGGACGCCGTCCAGGCGCGCACTGCCCCCGGCCCGCAGCCCCTCGCCCAGGAGGCCCAGCAGGGCGAGGGCCGTCAGCGTCTTGCCGGAGCCGGACTCCCCGATGATGCCGACGCGCTCGCCCCGGTCCACGGTGAAGCCGACGCCCCGCACGAGCGGCCGGCCGCCCGCGTCGACGGTGAGGCCGTCGACCTCCAGCAGCCTGCTCCTGCTCACCGGACACCTTCCAGCGTGGGGTCGAAGCGGTCCCGCAGGCCGTCGCCGAGGAGGTTGAGGCCGAGGACGGCCGCCGCGACGGCCAGGCCGGGCCACAGGCACAGCTCGGGCTTGTCGAAAAGGAGCTCCTGCGAGTCGAGCAGCATGCGGCCCCAGGAGGGGGTGGGCGGCGGGGTGCCGAGCCCGAGGTAGGACAGCGCGGCTTCGGCCAGCACCGCGGTCGCGAAGGCCACCGACGCCTGGACGATGACGACGTCCCGGATGTTCGGCAGGACGTGCCGGACGGCGATGGCGGCGGGCGTGCGCCGGGCCAGCCGGGCGGCGTCCACGTACTCCGCGGCCATGACGCGCAGCGTGGCGGCGCGGGCCACGCGCGCGAAGCCCGGGGCGGAGGCGATGCCGATGGCCACCATGGCGGTCAGCGTGCTGGTGCCGTAGACGGCCGCCAGCATGATGGCCAGCAGCAGGGCGGGGAAAGCCAGCAGAAAATCGCTCACTCTCATCAGCAGCGCACTGAGCGGGCCGCCCGACATGCCGGCGACGACCCCCATCGGCACCCCGATGACGACGGCGAAGCCGACGGCCACGACCCCGACGAAGACGGTGGTGCGGGCGCCGGTCATCAGCCGGCTGGCGACGTCCCGCCCGAACTGGTCGGTGCCCAGCACGTGCTCGCCGCCGGGCGGCAGGAGCCGGCGGGCGGCGTCCACGTGCGTCGGGTCGTAGGGCGTCCAGATCAGGGACAGCAGGGCCAGGGCGAGGACGAGGGCGACGAGGAGCCCCCCGGCGGTGAGCGCGGGGCGGCGGGCGAGCCGCCCGAGGAGGCCCCGGGCCTTCACCGGCGCGAGCACGCGCACGCCCGCCGGTGCGCTCACCGGGGTGTCCGCCGGTGCGTCCGCCGGCGAGTTCTCGGGCCGTTCCATGGGTGGCTGCATCAGCGGCTCCGCAGGCGCGGGTCGAGCAGGTGGTAGAGCAGGTCGGTGACGACGTTGACCACGAGCACGGCCACGACCAGGACGATCACCACGCCCTGGACGACCAGCAGGTCGCGGTCGGCGACCGACTGCAGCAGCAGGTCGCCCAGCCCCGGGATGACGAAAACCCGCTCGACCACGACGGCCCCGACGAGGACGGTGGACAGCTGCAGCCCGAGGACGGTCAGGACGGGCACCGCCGCGTTGGGCAGCCCGTGCCGCCACAGCGCGCCCCGGCGCCGACGGCCCTTGGCCCGGGCCGTGCGCAGGAAGTCCTGGTGCAGGACGGTGAGGACGGCCGAGCGCACGTAGCGGGTGAGGACCGCGCCCTGGACGAGCCCGAGGGACAGGCACGGCAGGACGAGCTGCCGCGCCCAGGCCGCCGGGTCCTCGGCGAGCGGGGTGTACCCACCGGCCGGCAGCGCCCCGGCCCGGACCGCGAAGACGTAGACGAGCAGGATGCCCGCGAGGAAGGCGGGGACCGCGATCCCGGCCTGGCTGAGCGCGGACAGCAGCGCCCCGGCCGGCCTGCGGTGCCAGGCGGCCGCCAGCACGCCCGCGGGCAGGGCGAAGAGGACGGCCACGAGCATGCCGCCGAGCGCCAGCCAGCACGTGACGCCGAAGCGGTCGGCGATCCGGGGGCCGATGGCGTCGTGGCTGACGTACGAGGTGCCGAAGTCGCCGTGCAGCAGGCCCTGCGCCCAGTCGGCGTACTGCACGACGAGCGGGCGGTCGGTGCCGAAGGAGTGGCGCAGCGCGGCCAGCTCCGCCTCGCCGGCGTTCGTGCCGAGGACGACCTCGGCCGGGTCGCCGGGCAGGACGGAGAGGAAGGCGAAGACGACGAAGCTGGCGATCACGGCGCTGATCAGCAACGATGCCGCCTTGCGCAGGTACACCCGCATGCCGGGGCCGCTTCCTACTTCTTCTTCGCCCAGCGGACGTTCGCGAGGTCGAGGCCCTCGCCGACCTGGTTGACCGGCAGGCCGGTGACGTCCTTGTCGGCCACCATCAGGTTGGGCATCAGGTAGAGCCAGTCGGCCGCGGCGTCGTCGGAGAGCAGGCGGGCGGCCTCGCGGTAGCGGGCGGCCTCGTCCTCGGGCCGGCCGGAGTCGGCGTCCTTGAGGAGCTTGGCGTAGGCGGGGTTGCCGTAGCGGAAGTAGTAGCCGGGGTCGGCGAACGTCCACAGGTCGCGTGGCTCGGTGTGGGCGATGACGGAGAGGTCGTAGTCGGCCTTGTTGTAGACCTCCGACAGCCAGCGCGCGGGGAATTCCAGGGGCTCGATCTCCGCCTTGAGCCCGACCTGCTCCAGCTGGGACTTCACGACCTGCGCGGCGGACATCGCGTACGGCATGTTGGGCACCCGGAACTTCAGGGTGCGGCCTTCGGCACCAGCCTCCTTCAGCAGCTGCCGCGCCTTGTCCGGGTCGTACGGATAGCTGCCGGTCAGGTCCTCGTACCAGGGGTCGGTGGGGCTGGCCATGGTGCCGATGAGCTTGCCGTGACCGGCGCGGGAGGTCTCCACGAGCGCCTTGTGGTCGATGGCGTGGCGCACGGCCTGGCGGACCCGCTTGTCCTTCAGCGGCTCGCGGGAGTTGTTCATCGACAGGACGACCTCGCCGGTGGAGGAGCCCTCGATGACCTGGAAGCGGTTCTTGTCGGAGAAGCGGGACAGCGACTCGGGGGCCTGGACCGTGCCGACGACGTCGATGCCCTTGGTGAGCAGGGCGTTGTTCATCGCCCCGGCGTCCTTGAAGTACTTCAGGGTGACCTTGCCGAGCTCCGGCTCGCTGCCCCAGTACGAGGCGTTGCGCTCGAGGACGATGCGGTCGCCGCGGCGGCGCTCGGCCAGCTTGAAGGGGCCCGTGCCGACCGGGTGGGCGGCGAGGTCGGCGACGCCGGTGCGGCTGAACATGGCGCCGATGCGCGTGGTCATCGCGTAGAGCCAGCCGTTGCTCGCGTGGTTCAGCGTGACCTTGACGGTGTGGTCGTCGGTCTTCTCCGCCTTGTCGACGACGTCCATCTGGCGGGCCGTCTTGAGCTTCCACTCCTTCTTCACCCGCTCGATGGAGAAGACCGCGTCGTCGGCGGTGAACTCGGCGCCGCTGGTGAACTTCACGTTCTTGCGGAGGTGGAAGGTGTACGTGCGGCCGTCGGCGGAGCGCTCGTAGCGCTCGGCCAGCAGCGGCTGGATCTTCCCCTGCTGGTCCACGCGGACCAGGCCCTCGTAGATGCTGCCCAGTGTGGCCTGCGGGACGGCCGCGCCGTCGGTGGTGGTGAAGTCGAGGCTCGCGGGTTCGGCGATGAGGCCGATGGAGAGCGATCCGGCGGGGCCGGAGCCCGGGCCGCTGCCGCCGCCGGAGCCGCACGCGGCGGCCAGGGTGCCGGCCAGGAGGGCGCAACCGGTCGCGCGGGCGGTACGTCGCAGCGCCGCCCCCGGCGCCGGCCCTGACCTTGCGGATGACTTGGCCACTGTGTCTCCGTGTCTCTGCGTCTCGCTGCCGTCTTTTCTTTCTGCGTCACCGTGCCTTCCCGGAAACTAACCACCGGCGCACTCCCCGCACCACGGAAGGGCGTGAAGGTGATCGAGTTCACGCGCAATCGCGACACTCCGCCCCCTGCGCCGCGCGGCCAACTCCATTGACCCGCCGCGGGCTTGGATTCATGATCGATGTGCTGCACACCTGCCGCAAGCGCCGAGAATCCCGAGTGGAGTCCGTATGCCTGCACCGTCCGCTGACGCAGACACCGCCGCCGTCCTCACCGAGCCCGTCACCGGACCGAGCGCGTGGCGCGCTTCCGACTTCACCGGTGAACATGACTGGACGGTCGTTCTTACCCCTGAGGAAATCGGTGAGTTGCAGTCGGCACTCGCTGCGGTGAAGAGCCGCGGACTTCCGCTCGACCGGCTCACCGTGAACGATTTCCCGCTTCCCGTTCTGGGCAAGACGTTCGAGGCGGCCGTCCACGAGCTGGAGTTCGGGCGCGGATTCACGCTGCTGCGCGGCCTTCCGGTGGAGACATGGTCACCACAGGAGGCCCGCCTGGCCGCCTGGGGCATCGCCCTGCACCTGGGCACCCCGGTCTCCCAGAACGCGGCAGGCGAACTGATCGCGCACGTCAGGGACTACGGCGAGGGCGAGGTCACCGAATCCGCCACCCGCGCCTACCGCACCCGCTCCGAGCTGCCCTTCCACACCGACAGCTCCGACATCGTGGGCCTGGTGTGCCTGCGCCAGGCGGGCGAGGGCGGCGTCAGCACCCTCAGCAGCTCCATGACCGTCCACAACCACCTCCTGGCCCACCACCGGGAGCTGCTCGGCCTGTACTACCGGGGATTCGTCTACGACCGGCGCACGGAAGAGGGCTCGGACGAGCTCCCGTACTACCGGAATTCCGTGTACGGCTATTTCGACGGGCAGTTGAGCTGCCGCTTCTACATGACGCACTACATCGACTCCGCGGTGGCGAAGTCAGGCATTCCGCTGAGCCCGATCGAGCAGCGCGCGCTACGCGTCTTCCAGGACGTGGCGGCCATGGACGAGCACCGCGTCGAGATGACCCTGCGCGCCGGAGACCTGCAGCTGCTCAACAACAACGTGGTCGTCCACGGCCGCTCCGCCTTCCGGGACGAGCCGGGCAGGCGCCGCGACCTGCTGCGCCTGTGGCTCAACACCCGGCACGCCCGGAAACTGCCCGAAGGCTTCGCCGCCTTCAGGCACGGAATGCCGCGGACTCGCTGACCTGCGGGCCGTCCGCGGGGCGCAGGCCCGGGGCGGGGGCGGGCAGGGCGATGGCCGTGAGCACGAAGCCGCCGACCGCCGCCCACCGGCCGCTGAAGCCGCCCAGCCGGACGCCGCCCACGACGGGGCCGGGCACGAGCAGCCGGGCGGAGAACGTGCCGGTGACCGGCTCGATCTCCAGCTCCGCCTCGTCGAAGTCCAGCTCCTGCCCGGTCAGCGGATACCACGTCTTGAAGACGCTTTCCTTGGCGCTGAACAGCAGCCTGTCCCAGTGCACGCGGGGCTGCTGTGCGGTCAGCCGGTCGATGGCCACGCGCTCGGACGGCAGCGAGACGACGCGCAGGACGCCCTCGGGGAGCGGCCCGTTCGGCTCGGCGTCGATGCCCACCGAGGCCAGGGCGTCGGCCCGGGCCACGACGGCCGCCTGGAAGCCGTCGCAGTGCGTCATGCTGCCGACCACGCCGTCGGGCCACTGCGGAGCGCCGCGCCGGTTGGGGACGAGGGGCACGGGCGGGAATCCGAGCCGCCCCAGCGCCCGCCGCGCACAGGCCCGTACGGCCGCGAACTCCTGCTGCCGCTTGGGCACGGCACGGGCGACGTGGGCCGCTTCCTCGGGGTAGAGGCCCAGGGCGTTCCCGTGGGGCAGGGCGAGCGGCTCCCCCGGGCGGGCGCCGGGGGCGGTGGACGGCTGCGGCGGAACGGCGAAGCTCTCCTCCGCGACGGCCTCCGCGGGCAGGATCTGCTCGATCATTCCCAGAACCCCTTCGCGCCGTCCCCGACCCTCTCCCCGGCCGGCCGGGGCAGGATCTGCCGCAGGGGCTCGCGCGGTGGGCGCGGCCGCCACTCGCGCGGGTAGCCGATGGAGACCTCCTCGAACCGCACCCCGTCGTGCCACGTGACACGCGGGATGTGGAGGTGGCCGTAGACGGCCGCGGCGGCGCGGAAGCGGATGTGCCAGTCGGCGGTCAGCTCGGTGCCGCACCACTGCGCGAAGTCCGGGTAGCGCAGGATCCTCGTGGGCTCGCGCACCAGGGGGAAGTGGTTGACCAGGACGGTGCGGTGGGCGGGGTCGACCGCGGCCAGGCGGCGCTCGGTGTACTGCACGCGCGCGTGGCACCACGTATCGCGGCCGGAGTAGGGGTCGTGGTGCAGGAAGTGCTCGTCGGCGCAGACGACTCCGGCGTCGTAGGCGCGGCGCAGCGACTCCTCCTTGGTGTGCGCCCCGGGGACGCGGAAGCTGTAGTCGTAGAGCACGAACAGCGGGGCCACGGCGACCGGGCCGCCCTCGCCCTGCCACACGGGATACGGGTCCTCGGGAGTGGCGACGCCGAGACCGCGGCACAGCTCCACCAGATGGAGATAGCGCTTCTCGCCGCGCAGGTCGACCGGATCCTGCGGGTGGGTCCACAGCTCGTGATTCCCGGGCGCCCAGACGACCTTGGCGAATCGCCCGGCGAGCAGGCGCAGCGTCCATTCGACGTCCGCGTACTGCTCACCGACATCTCCGGCCACAATGAGCCAGTCGTCGTCGCTCTCGGGCCGGAGCGTTTCGACGAGTGCGCGATTCTCTTTGTAGGCGACGTGCAGATCGCTGACGGCCAGCAGTTTTCCGTTGGGCACTGTGCGTCCTTCTCGCGTCCTTCTCGACGAATCCCCTGTGCGTACCGGAACACCGCTGTGTTCCGGCGTACTTCGAGCCGGCACGACGTACGTCTGCACCCTGCAAGGGAACTTAATACGCCCGGGGCTCCCGAAGGAACCCCTACCGGCCACGAGCATGCCCCTGCGGCCGCCCCACGTATCCTGCCCGAGACCCGAAAGGCAGCAACTGAACGGCTCCGAAGGGAAACAGCACGATGACCATGTCCCCCGCTGACAACCAAAAGTGGATTCGCCGATTCCATCCGGCGCAGGACGCCCCGGTCCGCCTCGCCTGCCTGCCACACGCCGGAGGGGCGGCGAGCTACTTCTTCCCGGTGTCGAAGGCACTCTCGCCGGCGGTCGACGTGCTGGCCGTCCAGTACCCCGGCCGGCAGGACCGGCGCACGGACCCCTGCATCGACAACCTGGCCGAACTGGCGGACCTGACCACCGAGGCGCTCCTCCCCTGGACCGACCGCCCCCTGGCCCTCTTCGGCCACAGCATGGGCGCGACCCTCGCCTACGAGGTCGCCCTGCGCCTGGAGGAGCGGGGCGTCGAGCCCACCGTCCTCTTCGCCTCCGGCCGCCGCGCCCCCTCGCGCCACCGCGAGGAGACGGTCCACCTGCGCGACGAGGCGGGACTGGTCCGGGAGCTCCGCGAGCTGAGCGGCACCGACGCCCAGATGCTGGACAACGACGAGATCCTGCAGATGGTCCTGCCCGCGCTCCGCGCCGACTACCGGGCGATAGAGACCCACCGAGCCCGCCCCGGCCTGCGCGTCAGCTGCCCCGTCCATGCCCTCACCGGCGACAAGGACCCCAAGGCCACCGTCGACGAGGTCCAGGACTGGGAGCAGCACACCACCGGGCCCTTCGAGATCAGCGTCTTCCCCGGCGGCCACTTCTACCTCAACGACCACCAGCGGGAGCTCGTCGGCCTCATCTCGGACAGCATCACGGCCCCGGCCCACTGACGCCCGTCCCGGCCCACTGACCACCGGAGACCCGCCGGGAGGCCGCCCGGGAGACCCGCCGGGAGGCCCCGCCGGCCCCCGCTGACCACTGTGTACGGAGCACCCCTCCGGAGTGTGTAGACTTGGGCGCGCTGCTGAAGCCGGTACGGATCAGGCAGCTTGCCGCCTTAGCTCAGTTGGCCAGAGCAACGCACTCGTAATGCGTAGGTCTCGGGTTCGAATCCCGAAGGCGGCTCCGAAGAGGCCCAGGTCAGACATCGTCTGACCTGGGCTTTTCGGTTTTATGGGCCCGTGCGAGTTTATGGGGCCGTGTGTGGTCAGGAACACTTCCGGCCCGCGGGCGGCGGGGTCGAGGTCAGCAGGTAGGTGTTGATCGCGTTGTCGATGCAGGCGCTGCCGCGGGTGTAGGCCGTGTGGCCGTCGCCGTCGTAGGTCAGCAGGCGGCCGGAGGAGAGCTGGGAGGCCAGCGAGCGGGCCCAGCCGTAGGGGGTCGCGGGGTCGCGGGTGGTGCCGACGACGAGGATGGGCGCCGCGCCCGGGGCCGGGATGCGGTGCGGGGTGCCGGTGGCCGCCACCGGCCAGTACCCGCAGGTCAGGGCCGCCCAGGCGAGGGGGGTACCGAAGACGGGCGAGGCCTTGCGGAAGGCCGGGAGCGCGTCGCGGACGCCGGCCGGGGAGCGGAAGGCCGGCGGGAGGTCGAGGCAGTTCACGGCCGCGTTGGCGTACATGAGGTTCTGGTACGAGCCGCGGGAGTCGCGCTCGTAATAGGCGTCGGAGAGCCTCAGCAGCTGGGCGCCGTCGCCCTGGAAAGCGGCCCGCAGGGCATTGCGCAGCAGGCCCCACGCCGCCTCGTCGTACATGGCGGTGATCACACCCGTCGTGGCGAGGCTCTCCGTGAGCCTGCGGGACTTGCCGGTGGCCAGGGGGGTCCCGTCGGCCTTCTTGAAGAGGGCGGAGAGGCGGTCGCCCGCGGCGGCCGGGTCGGTGCCGAGCGGGCAGTCCTTGCGCCGGGCGCAGTCCTCCGCGAAGGACACGAAGGCCGTCTGGAAGCCCGCGGTCTGGTCGCGGTTGATCCGCTCCGAGTCCAGGGACGGGTCGAGGGCGCCGTCGAGCACGAGGCGGCCGACGCGGGAGGGGAACAGCCCGGCGTAGGTGGCGCCGAGGAACGTGCCGTACGAGGCGCCCACGTACGTCAGCTTGGCGTCGTCCAGGGCCGCGCGCAGGACGTCCATGTCGCGGGCCGCCTCGATGGTCGACACGTGGCCCAGGACCTTGCCGGAGCGGGCGGCGCAGCCGTCGGCGAAGTGGGAGTACGCGGCGACGAGTTCCCCGGTCTCCCCGGCGTCGTCCGGGGTCTGGTCCACCTCCGTGTAGCGGTCCATCTCGGCGTCGGAGAGACAGGTGACCGGCTCGCTGCCGGCCACGCCGCGCGGGTCCATGGCCACCATGTCGTACTGGGCGCGGACGGCCGCGGGATAGCCCACGCCCGCGAAGTGCTGGAGATAGCCGACCGCCGAACCACCCGGGCCGCCCGGGTTGACCATGAGGGAGCCCAGGCGCTTGGCGTGGCCCGCGCCCGTGGCCTTCTTGCGGGAGACCGCGAGCTTGAGGTCGTCCGCCTCGCGGGGGTCGTCGTAGTCCAGCGGGGCCTTCAGCGTGGCGCATTCGAAGCCGCTCGTCCTGCAGGGGTGCCAGGCGAGCTTCTGCCCGTAGTAGGGGCGCAGGGACGCGGGGAGGTCGGTCGGCAGCGGGGTGAGCAGTGGGGCGTCCCCGGGCCTGCCCGGGCCGCCGGCGGCCTGTCCCGGGCCGCTCGCACCGCCCGGGCCACCCAGCCGGCCCAGGCCCGCGAAGGTGCCTCCGGCGCCGAAGCCGCCGAGACCGGGGAGGCCGCGGCCGCCCCTTCCCTCCCCCGCGCTCCCCGCGGACGGGGCCTGCCCGTCGCCCGGCCCGTACGCTCTCGGCGCCGCCGTCGCCCGCGGCGAGGTGTCCCCGAGGGCGGAGCCGGAGATCAGCAGCGCCGCTGCCGCGATGACGGTGCCGGAGGTACGGAACAGGCGGCTGGAGTCCATCGGCTGGTCCCTTGGTCCCTGTACGTGGTCACGGAGAATCGCTGCGTACCGACGGAGCGTATCCGTACCCCTGCGGGGTGCCGCCAGTCGCCGGGCCCAGGAGGCCTCGTATGAGTGAGAGCGCGTAACCGGACTGCTGCGCGGTCTGCGGTCTGCGGTCTGCGGTCTGCGGTTGCGCTCTGCCGTCCACGTGGCCGAACGCCTGCGGCGCGCGCCGCTCTCTCGGCCTCCGTCGGCCTCCGCTCAGTCGTCGCCCAGTCGTCGCCCAGTCGTCGCCCAGCCGTCCTCCGGCAGCCGCTCAGCCGGCCCGCAGCGCCATCGTCATCGCCTCGACCGCAAGCAGCGGGGCCACGTTCCGGTCCAGAGCGCGTCGGCAGTCGATGATCGCCTCGATGCGGCGCAGCGTCCGCTCCGGGCCGGATGCGGAAGCGACGCGCTCCAGCGCGTCCTGCATGTCCGCGTTGGCGATCTCCACGCGCGAGCGGAGCTGCAGCGCCAGGACGTCGCGGTAGAAGCCCGTCAGGTCGACCAGGGCCAGGTCGAGGCTGTCCCGCTGGGTGCGGGTGCTGCGGCGCTTCTGACGGTCCTGCAGCTCCTTCATCGCACCCGCCGTGCCGCGCGGGAGGCGACTGCCCGTACCGGCCGCCGCGCCGAGCGCCGCCCTCAGCTCCTCGGTCTCCTTGGCGTCGACCTCCTCCGCGACCTGCTTGGCGTCCTCGGCGGCCGCGTCGATCAGTTCCTGGGCCGCCTTCAGGCAGCCGCCGACGTCGTCGACGCGCAGGGGCAGCCTGAGCACCGCCGCGCGGCGGGAGCGGGCCCGCTCGTCGGTGGCCAGGCGGCGGGCGCGGCCGATGTGCCCCTGCGTGGCACGGGCCATCCGCGCGGCCAGTTCGGCGTCGATGCCGTCCCGCCGGGCGAGGATCTCCGCCACGGCGGCCACCGGCGGCGTGCGCAGGGTGAGCAGGCGGCAGCGGGACCGGATGGTCGGCAGCACGTCCTCCAGCGACGGCGCGCACAGCAGCCACACCGTACGGGGCGCGGGCTCTTCGACCGCCTTCAGCAGGACGTTGCCCGCGCCTTCCGTCAGCCGGTCGGCGTCCTCCAGGACGATCACCTGCCAGCGGCCGCCGGCCGGGGAGAGCTGGGCCCGGCGGACCAGGTCCCGGGTCTCCTTGACGCCGATCGACAGCTGGTCGGTACGGACGATCTCCACGTCCGCGTGCGTGCCCACGAGCGTGGTGTGGCAGCCGTCGCAGAACCCGCAACCGGGAGCCCCGCCGACGGCCCTGTCCGGGCTCACGCACTGCAGGGCGGCGGCGAACGCCCGCGCGGCGTCGGCCCGGCCCGAGCCGGGGGGCCCGGTGAACAGCCAGGCGTGGGTCATCGACCCGCCGCCGACGGCCGCGGCGTCCGCCGCGGGCGACTCCGCGGCGGTGACCAGGGCATCCGCGTCCCGCGCGGCGGCGGAAAGCTGCTCCGTCACCCGGTCCTGACCGACCACGTCGTCCCATACCGCCATGGCTGTCCTCCGCTTGATTGCCCTGCGACGTCCATTGTGGGCCACAGCACTGACACCGAACGCCGGGGAGAAGAACCCCCGGACGCCCGCCCGAGGCCCGTCTCTCCACTCCCGCCGCAACGGCGATCAACCTCAACGTCGCAGCGCGGCGGTGCCGGGCCACCCCGGCGCCGACAGGGCCCGGCAAGGGCCCCGGGCCCGGCACCCCGGCTCCGACAAGGCCCGGCCTCAGCCCCGGCCCCGGCCTCGGACCTGCCCGGAACCCGCCTCAGCGGCGCCGGCCGCGGCCGCCGCCCCGTTCCTCGTCGTCGCCGCGACGACCGCCCTCACGGCCGCCCCGCGGCCCCAGGAGCTCGTCCGCGAGCGTCGGCTCGTCGTCGGGGGAGGTTTCCTCCACCCAGCCCGGGCGACGGCGGCCCCTGGCGGCGGGGTCCTGCGCGTCCTCGTCCAGCTGCGGCAGCTCCCGCGTCTGCTCGGCGTCCGCCGCGCCCGTGCCCGCACCCGCGCGCTCTTCCGGCCGGAACAGCCAGTCCGGCACCCGGTCGGCCGGATCCTCGGCGCGCGCCTCCGGCCGTACCGGAGGCAGCACCTCCGTCACGTCCGTATCGGTGTCCGCATCCGCGCTCGCACCGCCGGCAGCGTCGGCAACCGGCGGCTGCGGCAGCACAGCCGTCTCCTCCGACTCCTGGGGCTCCACGCCCCAGGTGACGCGCTGCTGCTCCACAGGCCGTACGGCGACAGGCGGCAACACCTCGGTCTCGTCGGACGCACCGGAGGCACCGGACGCACCAGCCGTGCCAGCCGCCCGCGAAGCCCGCGGATCGACGCGCGGCCGCTCCACCGTGGGCGTCGTGTCCGCGGTCAGCCCGGTGAAGTCCGTATTGCGCGGATCCGGCCGGTGGACGGACGGCGTCTGGAGGACCTGCGTCTCATCCGACGAGCTCTGCGGAGCGGACGCCTCGGGGGCCACCGCCTCCTTGCGGAACGAAGGCCGCTCGACGGTCGGAGCCTCGGAACCCGAAGCCCCCGTGCCGGAAGAGCCCGGCGCGGCAGAAGCCGCAGCCGAAGCCGCCGAAGCCGCAGCCGCGGCCTCCGCGGCCACCCGCGCCTGCTCCGCCCGCAGCAGCGCCTCCTCCGCCTTGCGCTGCTTCTCCAGGCGCCGCTCCTCGGCCTCCGCGCGCAGCCGCGCTTCCTCCTCGGCCTGCTTGCGGAGCCGCTCCTGCTCGGCGGCGCGGGTGCGCTCCTCCGCCTCGCGGCGCTTGCGCTCCTCTTCCGCCTGCCTGCGGGCCTCCTCGGCACGCTGCCGGGCTTCCTCGGCGAGGCGCGCCTCTTCACGGATGCGGGCCTCTTCGGCCTCGCGCCGCTTGCGCTCCTCCTCCTCGGCGCGCAGCTTGGCGAGCTGCTCCTGGCGCTCGCGCTCCAGCCGCGCTTCCTCCGCCTTGCGCGCGGCTTCTTCCTCGGCCTTGCGCCGCGCTGCTTCCTCGGCGGCCTTGCGGGCCTTCTCGCGGGCTTCGATCTCGGCCGCGGAGAGCGGCAGGACCTGGTCGAGGCGGTGGCGTACGACGGTGGTGATGTCTTCGGGCGCCTGCCCGGCGTCCACGACGAGGTAGCGCGAGGGGTCGGCGGCGGCCAGGGTCAGGAACCCGGTGCGGACGCGGTTGTGGAACTCCATGGGCTCGGATTCGAGCCGGTCGGGCGCCTCGGTGAAACGTTCGCGCGCGGTCTCCGGGGAGACGTCGAGCAGCACGGTCAGGTGCGGCACGAGCCCGCCCGTGGCCCAGCGGTTGATGCGGGCGATCTCGGTCGGCGAGAGGTCCCGCCCGGCGCCCTGGTAGGCCACGGAGGAGTCGATGTAGCGGTCGGAGATGACGATCGCGCCGCGCTGCAGGGCGGGCTGGACGACGGAGTCGACGTGCTCGGCGCGGTCGGCCGCGTAGAGCAGCGCCTCCGCGCGGTCGGACAGGCCGGCCGACGAGACGTCCAGCAGGATCGCGCGGAGCCGCTGCCCGATGGGCGTGGCGCCGGGCTCGCGGGTGACCACGACCTCGTGGCCCTTGGAGCGGATCCACTCGGCGATGGCCCGCACCTGCGTGGACTTGCCGGCGCCGTCTCCGCCCTCGAAGGCGAGGAAGAAGCCCGTCGTGGCGGGGGTCTGGTCGGGGTCGCCGCCGCGCAGCACGTCCAGCAGGTCGCGGCGGAAGGGCACGCCGTGCCGGTCGTCGGTCTTGCCGAGCACGATGGCTCCGACGGGCAGCAGCAGCGCGCCGACGAGCATCAGCGTGAAGGCGGCCCCTCCGTGCGCGAAGACGAAACTGCCGCTCTCCAGCCGGTGCGGTCCGATGGCGGCGGCGAGCAGCGGCGCGGCGACGGCGCCCAGCGCGGCCGTGACGCGGACGACGGCGTGCAGGTGGTCGGTCGTACGGGGCCGGCGGGCCTCTTCCGTCTCCTGGTCGAGGAGGGCGTGGCCGGTGTTGGCGGCGACGCCCGCGCAGACGCCGGCGAGCAGTACGAGCAGGAGGACCGTGGTGGGGTCGGGCACGAGGCCCGCCGCGAGCAGTGCCAGGCCGGTCAGGGCGATGGACAGCGCGAGCAGGCGACGCCGGGAGAAGCCGGGCAGCACCTTGACGGCGCTGCGGATGCCGATGACGGGCCCGCCGGAGAGGGCGAGGACGAGCAGGCCGAAGGCCACGGGCCCGCCGCCGAGGTCGACGGCCTGGAGGGCGGCCACGCCGACGGCGGCGGCAATGGCGCCCGCGACGGCCGCGCAGGCCAGGACGAGCACCGGGATGGCGCCCGTACGGCCGGTGTCCGGCGTCCGCCCGGCGTTCGGGCCCTGGGTGGTCTTGGGGCGGCGCAGGCCCTCCAGCGGGGAGCGCACGCGCGGCGACTTCGCGCCGGGCAGTTCCAGGAAGTAGAGGATGGCGCCCGAGACGCCGAACAGGACGGCCGCGAGGAACGACCCGAGGGCCGCCTGATGCTGGTGGAACCAGTCGATGCCGGCGCCGAGCAGATTGCCGATCAGCGTGACGGCGAGGAGCGCGGCCGCGGCGAGGGGCAGCGAGACGAAGCTCGTGCGCAGCGACAGGCGCCGCAGCGCGTCGTAGTGATCGGGCAGGGGGCGCACCGCCGAGCCCTCGACGGGGGGCGCGGGCAGGAGCGCGGGGGCCGCGCTGTCCTTGACGACCGTCCACACGCGCTCGGCGACGCCGATCACGAAGGCGGAGATCAGCAGGAAGGCGAGCGCACGGCTCCCGGTCCAGTCGAGCCACAGGGGCGCGACGGCCAGCAGACCGAACCGGACCCCGTCCGCGCCGATCATGGTCCACCGGCGGTCGAGGGGACCGGCCGGGGCGATGAGCGAGGACAGCGGCCCGAGCAGCACCGCGCCGAAGAGGAGGGTCGCCAGCAGCCGTGCCGCGAGGACCGCGGCGACGGCGAGGGCCGCGCCTCGGTAACCGCCCCCGAAGGAGCCCTCCGCGACGGCCGCCTGCAGCGAGAGCAGCAGAAGGACGAGGAGGGCGAGGGAGTCTCCGACACCGCCGGCGAACTGGGCGTTCCACAGCCGCCGCAGCGGTGGGAAGCGCAGCAGGGACCGGACGGCACGCTCGCGGGAGTCCGCGGCTAGGGCGCCGGAGGTGGAGGTCACCACGGTTGGCTGCTCGGCTCGCGTCATCCTGCCAGCCTATCCGGCCTGTCCGGGCTTCCGCGTTTCTGCCCGAACATGCGCCCGAACGAATGGATGGCCCACCGACGCTGACGGCGCGGACGGGGGAAGCCCCCGCCGCGCCGTCGGCCGGTCACTCGTCGGCGGCCTGTGCGGCCGCGGCCACCTTCTTCGCGGCGGTCGTCTTCTTGGCGGCCGTCTTGGTGGCCGTCTTGGACGCCGTCGTCTTCTTCGCGGTCGTCGTCTTCTTCGCCGCGGTCTTCTTGGCCGCCGTCTTCTTGGCGGCGGTCTTCTTCGCCGGCGCCTTCTTCGCGGGGGCCTTCTTGGCCGTCTTCTTCGCCGGGCCCTTGGCGCGCTTCTCCGCCAGGAGCTCGTAGCCGCGCTCCGGGGTGATCGTCTCGACGTCGTCGTCACGGCGCAGGGTGGCGTTGGTCTCGCCGTCCGTCACGTACGGGCCGAAGCGGCCGTCCTTGACCACGACCGGGCGCTCGCTGACGGGGTCGGTGCCCAGCTCCTTCAGCGGCGGCTTGGCCGCGGCGCGCCCGCGCTGCTTGGGCTGGGCGTAGATGGCCAGGGCCTCGTCCAGGGTGATGCTGAAGAGCTGGTCCTCGGTCTCCAGCGACCGCGAGTCGGTGCCCTTCTTCAGATAAGGGCCGTAGCGGCCGTTCTGCGCGGTGATCTCGACGCCCTCGGCGTCGGTGCCCACGATGCGCGGCAGCGACATCAGCCGGAGCGCGTCGTCCAGGGTGACCGTGTCCAGGGACATCGACTTGAAGAGCGAGGCGGTGCGCGGCTTGACCGCGTTCTTGCCGGTCTTCGGGGTGCCCTCGGGGAGGATCTCCGTCACGTACGGGCCGTAGCGGCCGTCCTTGGCGACGATCTGGTGCCCGGTGCCCGGGTCGGTGCCCAGCTCGAAGTCCCCGCTGGGCTTGGCGAGCAGCTCCTCGGCGTACTCGACGGTCAGCTCGTCGGGCGCGAGGTCGCCGGGGACGTCGGCCCGCTGGTGGCCCTCGGAGTCCTTCTCGCCGCGCTCGACGTACGGGCCGTAGCGGCCCACGCGCAGCACGATGCCCTCGCCGACCGGGAAGGAGGACACCTCGCGGGCGTCGATCGCACCGAGGTCGGTGACGAGCTCCTTGAGGCCGCCGAGGTGGTCGCCGTCGCCGTTGCCGGCCTCGGCGGCGCCGCCCGCGGCGCCTTCGGTGCCCTCGCCGAAGTAGAACCGGCGCAGCCACGGCACGGCCTGGGCCTCGCCGCGGGCGATGCGGTCGAGGTCCTCCTCCATGGAGGCGGTGAAGTCGTAGTCGACGAGCCGGCCGAAGTGCTTCTCCAGCAGGTTGACGACGGCGAAGCTCAGGAAGGACGGGACGAGCGCCGTGCCCTTCTTGAAGACGTAGCCGCGGTCGAGGATGGTGCCGATGATCGACGCGTAGGTCGACGGGCGGCCGATCTCCCGCTCCTCCAGCTCCTTGACCAGCGAGGCCTCGGTGTAGCGGGCGGGGGGCTTGGTGGCGTGGCCGTCGGCCGTGATCTCCTCGGCCGTGAGCGGGTCGCCCTCGGTGACCTGCGGGAGGCGGCGCTCGCGGTCGTCGAGCTCGGCGTTCGGGTCGTCCGCGCCCTCCACGTAGGCCTTCATGAAGCCGTGGAAGGTGATGGTCTTGCCGGAGGCGGTGAACTCGGCGTCCCGGCCGTCGCTCGCCCGGCCGCCGATCCGCACGGTGACCGAGTTGCCCGTCGCGTCCTTCATCTGGGAGGCGACGGTCCGCTTCCAGATCAGCTCGTAGAGCCGGAACTGGTCGCCGGTCAGGCCGGTCTCGGCGGGCGTGCGGAAACGATCACCCGAAGGCCGGATCGCCTCGTGCGCCTCCTGGGCGTTCTTGACCTTGCCGGCGTACGTGCGCGGCTTCTCCGGCAGGTAGTCGGCGCCGTAGAGCTGGGTGACCTGCGCACGGGCCGCGTTCACGGCGGTGTCGGACAGCGTCGTGGAGTCCGTACGCATGTAGGTGATGAAGCCGTTCTCGTACAGCTTCTGGGCCACCTGCATCGTGGCCTTCGCGCCGAAGCCCAGCTTGCGCGAGGCCTCCTGCTGCAGCGTCGTCGTGCGGAACGGGGCGTACGGCGAGCGGCGGTACGGCTTGGACTCGACCGAGCGCACCGAGAACGAGGCCTCGGCGAGGGCGGCGGCCAGCGCGCGGGCGTTGGCCTCGTCCAGGTGGAGCACCTGGGCGGCGTCCTTCAGGCGGCCGTTCGAGCCGAAGTCGCGGCCCTGGGCCACGCGCCGGCCGTCGACCGAGGCCAGGCGGGCGGTGAGGGTCGCGGGGTCGCTGTTGTCACCGGAGCGGCCGGTGCCGAAGGTGCCGGTGAGGTCCCAGTACTCGGCGGAGCGGAAGGCGATGCGCTCGCGCTCCCGCTCGACGACGAGACGGGTGGCCACGGACTGCACGCGGCCGGCCGACAGCCGCGGCATGACCTTCTTCCACAGGACCGGCGAGACCTCGTAGCCGTAGAGGCGGTCGAGGATGCGGCGGGTCTCCTGGGCGTCGACGAGCTTCTTGTTCAGCTCGCGCGGGCTGGCGACGGCGGCCTGGATCGCGTCCTTGGTGATCTCGTGGAAGACCATGCGGCGGACGGGCACCTTGGGCTTGAGGACCTCCTGCAGGTGCCAGGCGATGGCCTCGCCCTCGCGGTCCTCATCGGTGGCGAGGAAGAGCTCGTCGGACTCGGCCAGCAGCTCCTTGAGCTTCTTGACCTGATCCTTCTTGTCGTGGTTCACGACGTAGATCGGCTGGAAGTCCTTCTCGACGTTGACGCCGAGCCGGGCCCAGGACTCGCCCTTGTACTTCGCCGGGACCTCGGCGGCCCCGTTCGGCAGGTCACGGATGTGCCCGACGCTCGCCTCGACGACGTATCCGGGGCCGAGGTAGCCCTTGATCGTCTTCGCCTTGGCAGGCGACTCGACGATGACGAGTCGGCGGCCGCCCTTTGCGGTCTCGCTGGTCGGGGACAACTTCGCTCTTCTTCCGGTCGGCACTCGGTGTGGGCGCTGCGGTGACGCTGCGGAGTGTGACGGTACATCCCGCCCCCGTGTCAAACGGAAAAAGCCCGCAACGCCACTCGAACGGTAACCCGATGTACGTTCTAACCAGCACGGTATCCAACATCACACTCTTAGGGTCGTAATGAAGGCTACGTCCACTCCGCCCCCGGTGCCGCGCTTCACAGGGCCCTGGCCAAGGGTGTGACGGCAGAGGAACGGACGGCGGGCCGCGCGCCGCAAGGGCGCGGGCTTGGACCCGAAAGAGTCATGAAAGCCCGGGCGATCCTGCCGATCCTGCCGATCTGCCGATCCTTGACATGGCCCTGCCCGAGGTATCGGGCGCGTATGCGCCCGGACGGACCACGGACCACAGGTTGTCCTGAAAACGATGTCCAGAATTGTGGTCCGCAAACACCTGCGGGGCGTGGGGGCCGTCACGTGTCCCTTGGGGCATTGTCAGTGGCACGCGCTTCAATGCGGGCATGACCGACGCCGCCGCCGAGCTCGACACCGTCCACGACCTCATACCGAGGCTGCCGGCCCCGGAGGCGCTCCTGCAGCACTGCAGGGCGCTGGCCGTGCTGGACGTCGTCTTCGAACGCGACCACCCCGGGGAACGGCAGCACACCTTCCACCCCCGCTGGGACGACGACACCGCACTCGCCGCGATGGACAACGGCATCGGCGATCTCTACGGCGTCGTCTTCGCCCCGGCGGGCGTGTTCCTCTACTGCTTCGACCACGAGTGTGCCGCCACGCCGTGGCGCGAGGAGCCGCGTGCCCACTGGCCCGGGCTGCTCGACGGGCTGCCCGCGGCGTTCGCCGCGTACCCGGCCGAGGAGGCGTTCTCGTTCGACGGCTTCTTCGACGCCACGCTCTGCGCCTGGCGCGAGAGCGGCGCCGACGCATGGCAGTGCGGCCCGGTGGAGTTCGAGGACGGTGACACGGACGGCGCCTGGCTCTTCGAGCTGCTGGTGGACGGCAGCCCGGAAGCCCGCGCCGAGGCCTGCGCGGAGTACGTCGCGGACTACTGGGAACGCTCCGTGGACCGCGCCGCCGTGGCGTCCGTCCTCGCGGGCGAGCCCCTCACGGAGGCCATCGTCGCCGCGCTCAACCCCTCCGCGGACTTCACCGCAGTCGCGGAGGAAGCCGCCGCCCTGGGCTTCCCGGTCGCGGTGGCGAGCGTCGCACCGTGACCGGGAAGCCGTGACGGAAAACACGCCCTGATCAGGGGCGGCTCCTGCTCCTGGCCCTGCTCCTGGCCCTGCTCCTGGCCTTGTCGTTCCCTGCTCCTGGCCCTGCTGCGCCGTTATTCGGCCACAGGCGTGAGGAACCCCTGTTCCACGAGCATCCGGATCGACTCCGGCGTCCGGTCCCGCAGCAGCACCGGGTCCTCGCCGATCAGCTGGGCGATGGCGTCGAGGATCCGGCCGGCGCTGAGGGAGCCGTCGCACACGCCCGCGAAACCCGCGCCGACGGTGTCCACCTTGGTGGCCCGCCGCATGCCGCGGTTCTGGCGGAGCACCACGTGCTCGGGGTCCTCCGCGCCGGGCAGGCCGACCTGCTCCTGCACGACCTCGTCGGCCAGGGCGAAGCGGGCGGCGAGCAGCGCGGCGTCGTCGTGTGTGCGCAGGAAGTCCTGCCGGTCGAAGTGGGCGCGGACGGCCGGGCCGAGCGGCTGCTCGACCGGGTGCGGCCACTCCTCCGCTACGACGGACGGCCGGTCCGCACCCGACTTGCGCAGCGTGATCCAGCCAAATCCGATGCCCTTGGTCTTGCGGGCCTCGAACTCGTCCAGCCAGGCGTCGTAGCGCGCCGCGTACTCCTCCGGGCCGGCGCGGTGGTCGCCCGCGTCGCGCAGCCACAGCTCGGCGTACTGGGCGACGTCCTGCACCTCGCGCTGGACGATCCAGGCGTCGCAGCCCCGCGGCACCCAGGACGAGAGCCGCTCGCGCCAGTCCTCACCCTCCACGTGCTGCCAGTTGGCGAGCAGCTGGCAGTAGCCGCCGTCGTTGAGCCGGTCGGCGGACTGCTGGACCAGGGTGCGGCACAGGTCGTCGCCGCCCATGCCGCCGTCGCGGTACGTCAGGCGCGCGCCGGGCGAGATGACGAACGGCGGGTTGGAGACGATCAGGTCGAAGGTGTCCTGGGCGACCGGTTCGAAGAGCGAGCCCTCGCGCAGGTCGGCCTCGGCGGCGCCGGACAGCTCCAGGGTGAGGCGCGTGATGTGCAGGGCGCGCGGGTTGAGGTCCGTCGCGGTCACGCGCGTGGCGTGCTGACTCGCGTGCAGCGCCTGGATGCCGGAGCCCGTACCCAGGTCGAGGGCGCTTGCGACGGGCGTGCGGACGGTGAGGCCGGCCAGGGTGGTCGAGGCGCCGCCGACGCCGAGGACGAGCTGCGCGCGGTCCACTCCCGAGGGCCCGCTCCCGCCTCCGGCGATGCCGCCGGCCCCGCCGACCGCGCAGCCGAGGTCGGAGACGATCCACCAGTCCTGCCCCTCCGGGCCGCCGTACGGGCGCACATCCACGGTGGCGCGCACCTCGTCCCCGTCGCGCACGAGCCAGCCTCCGGCGAGGCAGTCGTCGACGGGCAGCGCGGCCGCGGCCCGTGCGTACGGGGCCGGGCGCTGCAGCAGGAAGAGCCGTACGAGCGTCTCCAGCGGGCCGTCGCCGCGCGTGGCGCGCAGGGCGGGCACGGTCTCGCTGCGGGCGAGAGCGGCGTAGGCGGGGGCGCCCAGCAGGTCGAGGAGACCGTCGGCGGTGAAGGCGGCGGCGAGGAGGGCGTCGCGCAGGCGGGAGGTGCGCGCGCGGTCGGCGGCGGGAAGGAGCGTACTCACGGCACCATTGTCGGGGGCGGCACCGGCAAATGACGAAAGCGGCGGGGTGCGGCGTCGCGTCCGTGGGGACGCGGCACGGCAGCCCGCCGCTCGCCCGAACGGTCCTCCGGGACGACTGTCCGGGGCGGCCCTTCGGTCAGCTCTTCGGGCCGCGGCTCTTCGGTCAGCTTTTCGGGCCGCAGCTCTTCGGTCAGCTCTTCCCCGGCGCCGGGGAGAGCGAGTTCTTCTGGCAGCCCGGCTGCTTGGCCATGGCCTTGCCGACGTCGCCCGACTGCAGCTTCTTGAGCGCCTCGGAGCTCTGGCCGCTGAGCTTGGAGATGTCCCCGCCGATGGCCCGGAGGCCCTCGCCGAACTTGTTCTTGTCACCGGTGTCGAGGGCGTCGCTGCGCTTCTTCAGGTTCGCGTACGCCGTGGAGAGGTCGTTGAGCGCCTTGACGGCGTTCTTCTGGCTCGTCTCGCCGTCCTTGACGGGCGGAGCACCCGCGTCCTGCACCGCGTTGGCGAGCGCCTTGTACGCGTCGACGCTGACCTGGAAGCCCGCGGAGTCGGTCTGCTGGACCTTCTTGGAGTCCTCCTCGGTCTGGACGCTCGCGATCGACTTGTTGGCTTCCAGGATCTTCTTCACCTGGGGCTGCATCTGGTCGCAGACCTTCATGGCCCAGGCGTCCAGCTTCTTCTTGCTCTCGTCCTCGTCGCCGCCGCAGCCGGTCAGCGCCAGCAGGAGCGCCGTACCGCCGGACAGTGCGGCCGCAAGCTTCTTGTTCACCGGATCGGTCCCTTCGATGGCTCTCGGCCCGGAACTTACACGTCCGAGCGGGACCGCCCAGGAGGCGAGCACACCATATGCCTCCTTTTGAAGCCATTTGCACCAAGCGCAGCGTGGCATTCACCGCACCCGTGCCGGCAGCGCAACCACACGCCACCGGCCCGGGCCCGACCTGCCGCCGCTCTCGCAGCTGCCGGCGCTGTCACAGCTGTCACAGCTGCCGCAGCTGCCGCTGCATCAGTTCTTCACGACACCACCGCCGGATCGACCGGCTTCGACGCCCGTTCGGCGTTCCCGTCGTCGTCCACGGCGACCCCTCGCCGCTTGGAGACGTACACCGCACCGACGATGACGACGATCGCCAGCACCGCAACCCCGATCCGTACGCCCTTGTTGGCATCGACGCCGTAGGAGAACTTGACCACTGCAGGGGCTATCAGCAACGCCACCAGGTTCATCACCTTCAGCAGCGGGTTGATGGCCGGCCCGGCGGTGTCCTTGAACGGGTCGCCGACCGTGTCGCCGATGACCGTCGCCGCGTGCGCCTCGCTGCCCTTGCCGCCGTGGTGCCCGTCCTCCACCAGCTTCTTGGCGTTGTCCCAGGCGCCGCCGGAGTTGGCGAGGAAGACGGCCATCAGGGTGCCGGTGCCGATGGCCCCGGCCAGGTACGAGCCGAGCGCGCCGACGCCGAGCGAGAACCCGACCGCGATGGGCGCCATCACGGCCAGCAGCCCGGGCGTGGCGAGTTCGCGCAGCGCGTCCTTGGTGCAGATGTCCACCACGCGCCCGTACTCCGGCTTCTCGCTGAAGTCCATGATCCCGGGGTGCTCGCGGAACTGCCGCCGCACCTCGTAGACCACCGCTCCCGCCGACCGCGACACGGCGTTGATCGCCAGCCCCGAGAAGAGGAAGACGACGGCGGCTCCGAGGATGAGCCCGACGAGGTTGTTGGGCTGCGAGATGTCCAGACTCAGGCCCAGCTCACCGGATTTCGCGTGGACGTCCTTCACCGCGGTGGCGATCGCGTCGCGGTACGAGCCGAAGAGCGCCGACGCCGCCAGGACGGCCGTGGCGATGGCGATGCCCTTCGTGATGGCCTTGGTGGTGTTGCCGACCGCGTCGAGGTCGGTGAGCACCTGCGCGCCGGCGCCCTCGACGTCACCGGACATCTCGGCGATGCCCTGGGCGTTGTCGGAGACCGGGCCGAAGGTGTCCATGGCGACGATGACGCCCACGGTGGTCAGCAGTCCGGTGCCGGCGAGCGCGACGGCGAACAGGGCCAGCATGATCGACGTGCCGCCGAGCAGGAACGCCCCGTAGACGCCCAGCGCGATGAGCACGGCCGAGTAGACGGCGGACTCCAGGCCGATGGAGATGCCCGCGAGGACGACCGTCGCCGGTCCGGTCAGGGACGTCTTGCCGATGTCCCGCACGGGCCGCCGGCTGGTCTCGGTGAAGTACCCCGTGAGCTGCTGGATGAGCGCGGCGAGGACGATGCCGATGGCCACCGCCACGAGCGCGAGCACCCTCGGGTCACCGGCGTGGCCGCGGATGGCCTCGTCCCCGATGCCCTTCAGGTCGGCATAGCTGGAGGGGAGGTACGCGAACACCGCGACGGCCACCAGGGCGAGCGAGATGACGGCCGAGATGAAGAACCCGCGGTTGATGGCGGTCATCCCGCTGCGGTCGGCGCGGCGCGGCGCCACCGCGAAGATGCCGATCATCGCCGTGAGCACGCCGATCGCGGGGACGAGCAGGGGGAAGGCGAGCCCGGCGTCGCCGAAGGCGGCCTTGCCGAGGATCAGCGCGGCGACCAGCGTCACGGCGTACGACTCGAAGAGGTCGGCGGCCATGCCCGCGCAGTCGCCGACGTTGTCCCCCACGTTGTCCGCGATGGTGGCGGCGTTGCGCGGGTCGTCCTCGGGAATGCCCTGTTCGACCTTGCCGACGAGGTCGGCGCCGACGTCCGCCGCCTTCGTGAAGATGCCGCCGCCGACCCTCATGAACATCGCCAGCAGTGCCGCTCCGAAGCCGAATCCCTCCAGCACCTTGGGCGCGTCGGCGGCGTAGACGAGCACCACGCAGGAGGCGCCCAGCAGGCCGAGCCCCACGGTGAACATCCCGACGACGCCACCCGTCCGAAACGCAATCTTCATGGCCTTGTGGGAAACGGCCGTCAGGTCCTTCTCGGGCTCGCCCGCCGCCGGGGTGGCCTCGCGGGCCGCTGCGGCGACCCGCACGTTGCTGCGCACGGCCAGCCACATGCCGATATAGCCGGTGGCCGCCGAGAAGAGCGCTCCGATCAGGAAGAACAGCGAACGCCCGATGCGCTGCGACCAGTTGTCGGCCGGCAGGAGCATCAAGAGGAAGAACACCGCCACGGCGAATACGCCCAGCGTGCGCAACTGCCGTGCGAGATAGGCGTTCGCGCCTTCCTGCACCGCCGCCGCGATCCTTCTCATGCTGTCGGTTCCCTCGCCCGCCGCGAGGACCTGCCGCACCAGGGCGACGGCGACCACGAGCGCCGCGAGTGCGACGGCCGCGATCACGATCACCATGGTGCGGTTGCCCTGGGTGAGTTCGGCTGCGAGGTGCTGAGTGAAGTCCACCTGTCGAGGGGTGAAGGGCCCCGCCATTCGTCCTCCCTGACGTTTGGCACATGGGCGCGCAGCTGACCCGCGATCACGAAAAGGGAGATCACGGAGCAGCGGCCACGCTCAGGCGTCCTGAGCTCAAGATGGACGGATTGTAGGGAGCATGGCGAGATCAAAACAGAGCGCGGCAAATGGAATTGGCCTGTGCAAGTGAAGATCGAGTGAATGATCCGCCGGATAAACGATCGCGGACGGAGATCCGGAAGGGCGATCATTGGCGATCAACGGGGATCACCGGGGGCATGGCAGCGATCAGCGGCACCCCGGAAAAAGGGGTTCCATACGAGATCAATTCCGGAGATCGCCTGAATCCCCGGATTCACCGGACCCGTCGGAAGGTCATCAATGGGTCCGGAGGCGTCGCACCCAGAGGCGCACGGAGATCTGCGGCCATGAGACGCCGCCGGCAGGGGCAGGCCGGGGAAAGATCGCGGAATTATGGCTGCTCGGTCCGCAAGGGGCCGGTGCATCCCGCGACGGCCCGTCCAGCGGGCGTCATCGGAACGGCCGCGCAGGGCAGCCGGGAGTTACGGCCGTCGAAGGAGGGCCTACTACGGCGATGTGTCCGGGCGGACTACGGCGCCACGGCAGCAGGGGCGATCGGCCAGCTCATCCGGATCAGCCCGCCGCGCTCGTCGGCCGTCACCTCGACGTCGTCGACCAGGCCGCTGATGACCGCGAGGCCCATGTCGTCCTCGCTGTCGGCACCGCTCTCCTCGGGGCCGCCCGCGGCGTGCTCCGAGCCGTTCGCGGCAGCGAGCGCCTCCGGCGAGGGACCGGGGGCGTCGTCCCCGACCTCGATGGAGAACTTCTTCTCGTCCTCGATCAGCGTCACCCGGACGGGGGTGCTCACCTCATGGGTGATGTGCAGCCCCACCGCGCGCGAGCACGCCTCGCCCACGGCGAGCCGGACCTCGTCCAGCACGGCCTCGTCCACGCCGGCACGGCGCGCCACCGCGGCCGCCACCAGCCGGGCGGTCCGGACATGCTCGGGAAGGGCACTGAAGAGCAGTTCGACGGTGGCCATGCCATCCCCCTCGGTCGTACGTGCCCTCTCCCCGCATCCGGAAAAGGGCGGACTCACGAGGGGGCCGGACCCGCGAGCCCGGGTGCCCCCCGCGTGACAGTCTTCCCCGGCGGCCTCAGTCGGTCGCCTGCACCGCGTCCTCGACCGAGGTGTGGATGGGGAACACCTTGGTGAGGCCGGTGATACGGAAAATCTTGAGAATGCGCTCCTGGTTGCAGACCAGGCGCAGCGAGCCCTCATGGGCACGCACCCGCTTCAGTCCGCCGACCAGGACGCCGAGCCCGGTGGAGTCGAGGAAGTCGACGCCCTCCATGTCCACGACGAGGTGATAGCTGCCGTCGTTGACAAGCTCGACCAGCTGCTCACGCAGCTTGGGCGCGGTGTACACATCAATCTCGCCACCGACCCGGACAACCGTACGGTCGCCTACGGTCTCGGTCGACAGGGACAGGTCCACGGATCCTCCAGCACCTTGCATCGAGCGGTCGCCCCCCATGGATCGGCAGCCGCGATGGCATTCAATCACTTACCGGCAGGCGCGCACGACGCCTTGACGCCATTGTCCGTCACGCCAGTGACACACTCGGTGCCGATGGCCAACGATCAACTCCCGCCCGAGGCGGGCGTACATCCCGTTCCCCGGACAGTCCTCGACCGACTGACCACCGGGGCCGACAGGGCTGCACGCATCACTCATACGGAGCACTTGCCCCCGCGTCCCGGACGTCATGCCCCCTGGCCTGAGCAGATCCGGCCGGAAGTGACCGAGGCCGTACGGGCGGCCGGCATCGAACGGCCGTGGGCCCACCAGGCGCTCACCGCCGAGCACGCCGTGCGCGGCGAATCGGTGGTCGTGGCCACCGGAACCGCCTCCGGGAAGTCCCTCGCGTACCTCGCACCGGTCCTCAGCGCCCTGCTGGACGGCTCCGAGGCCCCGAACGGCCGCGGGGCGACCGCGCTGTACCTCGCCCCCACCAAGGCCCTCGCCGCCGATCAGCGGCGCGCCGTGAAGGCCCTCGCCGAGCCCCTGGGCAAGGGCGTGCGGCCCGCCGTCTACGACGGGGACACGCCCGTCGAGGAGCGGGAGTGGGTGCGGCAGTACGCCAATTACGTGCTCACCAACCCCGACATGCTCCACCGCTCGATCCTGCCCGCCCACCCCAAGTGGTCCTCCTTCCTGCGTGCCCTGCGCTACGTCGTCATCGACGAGTGCCACACCTACCGGGGCGTCTTCGGCTCGCACGTCGCCCAGGTGCTGCGCCGGCTCCGGCGTGTCTGCGCCCGCTACGGGGCCGATCCGGTCTTCCTCCTCGCCTCGGCCACCTCCTCCGCCCCGGCCACCGCCGCCGGCCGGCTGACGGGCGTGCCGGTGGTGGAGATCACCGACGACGCCTCCCCGCGCGGCGAGCTGGTCTTCGCCCTCTGGGAGCCGCCCCTGACCGAGCTGCACGGCGAGCGAGGAGCCCCCGTGCGCCGCACCGCCACCGCCGAGAGCGCCGACCTCCTCACCGACCTCGTCGTCCAGGGCGTCCGCACGGTCGCCTTCGTGCGGTCACGGCGCGGCGCCGAGCTCATCGCCCTGATCACCCAGGAGCGCCTGGCGTCCGTGGACCGCTCCCTGCCCGGGCGTGTCGCCGCCTACCGCGGCGGCTACCTCCCCGAGGAGCGGCGCGCCATCGAGCGTGCCCTGCACAGCGGTGAGCTGCTGGGCCTGTCCGCCACGACCGCCCTGGAGCTCGGCGTCGACGTCGCGGGCCTCGACGCCGTCCTCCTGACCGGCTATCCGGGCACGCGGGCCTCCCTGTGGCAGCAGGCCGGCCGCGCGGGCCGTACGGGCCGCGGAGCCCTCGCCGTGCTGGTCGCCCGCGACGACCCGCTGGACACGTATCTCGTCCACCATCCCGAGGCGCTCTTCCGGCAGCCCGTGGAATCCACCGTCCTCGATCCCGACAACCCCTACGTCCTCGCCCCCCATCTGTGCGCAGCGGCCGCCGAGCTGCCGCTCACCGAGGCCGACCTGTCCCTGTTCGGACCCGAGACGGCGGGCCTGCTCGCCCAGCTGGAGGCGCGCAAGCTGCTCCGCCGCCGCGGTGCCGCCTGGCACTGGACCCGGCGCGAGCGCGCCGCCGACCTCACCGACATCCGCGGCGGCGGGGGCCGGCCCGTCCAGGTCGTGGAGGAGGGCACCGGGCGGCTCCTGGGCACCGTCGACGCGGGCGCCGCCCACGCCTCCGTCCACGAGGGCGCGGTCCATCTCCACCAGGGCCGCACCTACCTCGTCCGCCGCCTCGACCTGGAGGACTCCGTCGCCCTCGTCGAGCAGGCCGACCCGCCCTATTCGACGACGGCCCGCGACACGACGGCCATCTCCATCCTGGAAACCAGCGCCGAGATCCCCTGGGGGGAGGCACGGCTGTGCTTCGGCTCGGTCGAGGTCACCAACCAGGTCGTCTCCTTCCTCCGCCGCCGGCTCATCACCGGCGAGGTCCTCGGCGAGTCCAAGCTGGACCTCCCGCCGCGTACGCTGCGTACCCGCGCCGTGTGGTGGACCGTCACCGAGGACCAGCTCGACGAGGCCCGCATCGCCCCCGAGGCCCTCGGAGGCGCCCTGCACGCCGCGGAACACGCCTCCATCGGCATGCTCCCCCTCTTCGCCACCTGCGACCGCTGGGACATCGGCGGCGTCTCCATCCCGCTGCACCCCGACACGCTCCTGCCGACCGTCTTCGTCTACGACGGCCACCCCGGCGGCGCGGGCTTCGCCGAGAGGGCCTTCCACACCGCGGCGAGCTGGCTCACCGCCACCCGCGAGGCGATCGCGGCCTGCGAGTGCGACACCGGCTGCCCGTCCTGCGTCCAGTCCCCCAAGTGCGGCAACGGCAACGAACCTCTCGACAAGCGAGCGGCGATACGCCTCCTGGCCCGCCTCCTCAAGGACGCCCCGAAGGACGGGGATCCTCCACCTGGGCGACCTCCCGAATCGCCCGGGCCGGTTGGGCCGTCCGGGGCAGCGGGCCCGTCCGGTGCAGCAGATCCGTCCGGTGCAACGGGCCCGTCGCAGACTTCCGGTTCCGGGGACTGAGGTCCACGACCGGGGGCGAGGCCCGGGGCGGGCGGGCTGCGGCTGCCGCTGCGGAGAAGGAGACGGGTCCGGTTCCCGCCGCCTCCGCGGGCCCCGCCCGCGACCGCACCCGGACGGCGTACGGTCCCGCCCTCGCCTCGGCCGCCACCTCGGCGATCTCGCCGCTCACGGCACAGCGCACCACTCTCGCCCCCTGGGCGGCCGCCACGCGCCGGGCGAGACCGCACGCGGTCTCCTGCCCTTCGAGGGCGTGATCGGCCGCCGCCAGCGCCGACAGGTCCGCCGCGCCGCCCGCGCGGTGGCGGGCCACCACCGCCTGCCCCATGGCCAGCAGGCCCGCGAACACCGCGCAGAGCGCGGTGGCCGCCACCGCCACCCACACCGTCGCCATGCCCCGGTCACCGCACCGTCTCCTCTGCAAGGGCCACCGCCTCTCCGCCCAGCCTCAGAGCCAGCGGCCCCGCCACGCGGGCTTCCACCCGCACTCGTACGAGATCGCCTTCGCGCGCGACGGCGATGCGGGAGCCCGGCGGCGCGGCGGCCCGCGCCGACGCGACCGCGACGCCCACCGGATCGGACCGGGCCGCTGCCCGGGCTCCTGCCCGGGCAGCGTCCACACACTGGATCTGTGCGGCGGCTGCCATCAGTCCCCAGATCAGGGCCGCACCGAAGAGGATCAGCGCCGGAAGCACCATCGCCGCCTCGGCCGTCACATAGCCGCCGTCAGATCGCCTGTTGCGTAAGGCTGCGGACGCCCAGTCAGCCGTATCGCCCGCCGCATCGTCAGAACGGCGCATGGAGCGCCCGCCCGATGAGCCCCTGCAGCGCCGCGCTGACCGCTCCGCTCGTGACCACCTTGTAGAGCACCGCGGCGAGCGCGCAGGCGGCCACGGTGCCGACGGCGTACTCGGCGGTCGACATGCCCGCCTCGGCATGGGCGAGGGCCCACGGCCGGCCCTTCGGCCAGGCCGCCGGCCACAGCCGCGGCCGGGCCGGCGCCCACCACCGTCCGCTCCGAGCCCCCTGCCGCGACCGCGGCGCCTCCCTCCGGGCCGGGCGCCCCGGCCTCCCTCGCAGAACCATCGCCTTCTCCCCCGTCCTTACGGTCACGACCTTCACTCCGCCCACCGTCACTCCGCTCACCGTCAATGTCCTTTCGTCAGACCGCTCGCCAGCCCGATCACCACGGGCACCACTCCGACCGTCAGGAACGCGGGCAGGAAACACAGCCCGAGAGGGGCCGTCGCCAGGACGCCCGCGCGCCGGGCCCGTATGCCGGCCGCCCTGCCGCGCTCGGCCCGCAGGCGGCCGGCGAGCCGGGACATGGGCTCCACCGCGGGAACCCCGGTCGCCTGCGCCCGCTCCAGGCAGAGAGCCAGCCCCCGGGCGCCGGGGAGCCCGCCCAGCCGGCTCCATGCCGTGGCCGGATCGCCGCCGAGCCGCACCTCCGCCGCGGCCCGGGCGAGCCGTTCGCCCACCGGACCGCCCAGCGACACACCGACCGCTTCGGCGGCCTCCCTCGGACCGGCCCCCGCGGCCAGACAGGCCGCCATGAGGTCCGCAGCAAGCGGAAGTTGCCGCTCCACTTCTTCGGCCGGAAGGCCGTCCGGAGCGGCATCCCGCTTCCGGCGGCGCAACCACCGCCACATGCCGTACGCGGCGGCGAGTCCCGCTGCCCAGCCGGCGACCCCGCCGAGGAGGATGACCCCTGCGGCTCCGGACGCGGCCGCGAGCATCCCGTCCCGGAGCGCCGGCAACCGACCGGAAAGGGCACGCAATCGCTGCCCCTTCGCGGACCTTCCCGGGGCCCCGCCGAAGAGCGAGGCGATCCGGCGGCGTACCGTCCGCCTCCTGCGCACGCGGACCGCCGCCACCACGGCTCCGAGGGAGACGATTCCCGGGAGAATCATCATCCACAGGCTGTGGATAACATTTTCTCTCACGGCACCTTCCCTTTCGCCGTACCGGGCACACCGGACCCTCCGGCTCCTCCCCGCTCCCCCGCCGCCGCCCGTACGATCCGCCCGGTCCAGGCGATGCCTGCCGCCTCCAGGAGCCCGCCGAGGAGCAGACAGCACAGTCCGGCCGGCGTGTGCAGCAGCACCCGCAGCGGCGCCGCCCCCAGCGCGCTGCCCATCAGCAGGGCCAGCACGGGCAGCAGGGCCAACATGACGGCGGTGGACCGCGCACCGGCCAACTGCGAGCGGAGTTCTTCCCTTTGGTCCCGCTCGGCGCTCAGGGCCGCCGAGACCCGCTCGAGCCCGGTGGCAAGCCCCGCACCGCCGTCGACGGCAACGCGCCAGCAGGCGGCCACACCGTGCAATCCCTCGGCTCCGGGGCGGACCGCCACCGCCTTCAGCGCCTCCGGCACGTCCCCGCCGAATCTCGCCGCCGCCGACACCGCCGTCCATTGCGGCCCCAAGTCCCCCGCAGGCACACCTGCCAGCGCCTGACCGGGCTGCCGCCCCGCTCGCAGCTCGCCCGCCACGGCCCCGCACAGCTCGATCACGGCCGCTTCCCGCCGCTCCCTCTTCCGCTGCTCCCCACGGGCGGCCAGCCACCTCCGCACGAGCGGCACGGCCACCAGCGCCGCCGGCAGCGGCAGCACCGACCCGCCCAGCAGAGCCACGAGACCGCCGAGCGGAAGGCACACCAGCTCTCTCCGGGACGACGCCCAACGCCGCAGCCGGGCGGCCCACTCGCCCACCCGAGCGGGCGGCCAGGGCGTGGGAGGCACGAACGATCCGCCCCCTGCGAGCATCAGCCGCGCGCGGCGGCGCTCCCTCCCCGACCCGCCCGGCGGCCAGGCCATGAACAGGGCGCCCAGCGCAGCGACGCCCGCGAGCGTGGCCGGCGGCATCGTCCCCGCGGCCGTCACGGCGCGACTCCCGCCCGCTCGCAGAGCTGCGCCAGCCGGGCCCAACCGCGGGCCCGCTGAAAGCCGGTGAGTCCCCAGACGGCGGCGGGCACGGTGGTGACGAAGCCCGCCGGATCCCGTTCGAGCACATGCACTTCCGCCACGCGTCGACAGCCGCTCCGCTCGCGCACCAGGTGGACCACGACCGACAGTCCGGCCGCCAATTGGCTGTGCAGCGCGGCGCGGTCGAGGCCGGCGGTGGAGCCGAGCGCCTCCAGCCGGGCGGGCACGTCCGCCGCGGCGTTCGCATGCACGGTGCCGCAGCCGCCCTCGTGGCCCGTATTGAGCGCGGCCAGCAGGTCCGTGACCTCCGGCCCTCGGACTTCACCCACCACCAAGCGGTCCGGCCTCATCCGCAGGGCCTGTCTCACCAGATCCCGCAGAGTGACCAGACCCATTCCCTCCTGGTTCGCCGGCCGGGTCTCCAGCCGGACGACGTGCGGGTGGTCGGGACGCAGTTCGGCGGAGTCCTCCGCGAGAACGATCCGCTCGTCCCGCGCGACCAGCCCCAGCAGGGTGGTCAGCAGCGTCGTCTTGCCGGAGCCCGTGCCGCCGCTGACGATGAACGACAGCCGCGCCTCCAGCACCGCCCGCAGCAGCCGGTCCCCGCCGGGCGGCACCGTCCCGGCCGCCGTCAGGTCGTCCAAGGTGAAGGCGCGCGGCCTGACGACGCGCAAGGACAGACAGGTCGAGCCGACGGCGATCGGCGGCAGCACCGCATGCAGCCGGGTCCCGTCGGGGAGCCGTGCGTCGACCCAGGGGCGGGCGTCGTCCAGCCGCCGGCCGGCGATCGCGGCGAGGCGCTGGGCGAGCCTGCGCACCGCGGCCGCGTCCGGAAAGGCCACGTCCGTGCGCTCCAGGCCGGCGCCGCGGTCGACCCAGACCTCGTCCGGCGCCGTGACCAGGACGTCGGTGACGTCGGGTTCGGCCAGCAGCCGCTCGAGCGGGCCCGCGCCGATCAGTTCGGAGCGCAGCCGGGCCGCGACACCGAGGATCTCGGCGTCTCCCAGCAGCCGCCCTTCCTGACGCAGGGCCTCGGCGACCTTGGCGGGCGTGGGGTCGGCGCCGCTTTCGGCGAGCCGCAGCCGCACGGCGTCCAGCAGTCCGGTGCTCATGCCGACGCCCCCTGGGCGGCCTCGAAGCAGGCCCAGAAGTCGGTGCAGAACCGGGCCAGCGGGCCGCGCTCGCCACCCGGCGGCCTGCCTGCCGCGAGCGCGGCAGGCAGGCCCGCCTCCGGAGGCAGGTCGCCCGCGAGGGGCAGGCCGAGGAGCCGGGCGATCTCCTCTCCGTCGAGCCCGGAGGTGCGCGGGCCGCGGACGACCACCCGCAGATCGCCGAGGACGGCGCCGACGCCGGCGGCGACTCGGTGGGCCGCTGCCACGGCCCGCAGCTCGGCGGGCACGACCAACAGGCCCGCGTCGAGCTGCCCGAGGGCTTCGAGGGCGGCTTCGTCCAGCCTGCGCGGCAGGTCGACGACGACCGCGCCTCCGCGGCGCCGCGCGGCGGCCAGCACGGCCTTCATCGCGTCGGGCGGCACGGCTGTGCAGGGGCTCCGGTCCCAGCTGAGCAGGCGCAGCGAGTGGAGCTCGGGCAGGGCCTCCTCCAGCGCGTGACACGCCACCCGGCCTCTGGAGTCGGCGAAGGCGGGCCAGCGCAACCCTTCGGCCCTCTCGCCTCCGAGCAGGACGTCGAGGCCGCCGCCCAGGGGATCACCGTCGATGAGCATGGTGCGCCGCCCGGCACCGGCCGCTCCGACGGCGAGCGCGCACGCGAGCGTGCTCGCCCCCGCGCCGCCCCGCCCGCCGATCACTCCGACGGTGAGGGCGGGCCGCCCGGCCCCCTCGACGGCATCGGCGATCCGCTCCACGAGCCGGCTCTCGCAACCGGGCAGCAGCGCCACATCCCGGGCGCCGATCTCCATGGCCAGCCGCCACACCCCGGCGTCACCGCGGTCCCGGGCGACGAGCAGCACCGCCTCCCCATGGGCCGCGAGACGCGATCCGCGCAGGCGGGGAGCGCAGCACTCGCCGACCAGGATCAGCGGCGGATCCTGCCCCGTGCCTCGGCGCGCAGGCGCTCCGTGCGCCACTTCGGGCACTGCTCCGGCCGCCGCGCACAGGCGCAACAGGTCATCGAGCAGCTCCTCGTCCTCGGCGATGATCAGTGGTCCGCGCCGCCTCCTGCCGGCGGCGGGCGGCCAATCGGATGCACTGGATCCGGCCACGGCGTCCTCCCCGTCTCACTGCGCGCTCTCGCATCCGCGGACATCGCGGAAGAGCGCGGGGAATCACCGTGCAGGGAACTGGAAAATAATGTGGATCTTGGTCAAAAACTGTGGACAACTCAACCGCTGTGAATATCCCGGTCACCTATACCGGTGACTTCCGGAGAGCAGCCCACCGATTACGCTGCGTAGCGTGTATGAAGGGAGGCAGGCAGCCGCCGACCGGGCGGCGCGGGAAGGAGGAATGCCGGTGGGGGCCCTACAAAAGGCATCCGGACATGCGACGACCCCCGCCGGGGGGGAGAGCGGGGGTCGTCCCCACGGCCGACTCGGGGGGGGAGGAGTCGGACCGGGTTAGACACGGTCGCGAACGATCCGTGACTTCCATGGTGTACCCGAGAGCCTTCTCAGGCAAACCCACACGCCTCAGCTTACGCCGAATGGAGGGCGCCTATGCTCGGCACCGTGGAAAACCACTCGTTGCCCCGGACAGCCGCGTTCTTTGATCTGGACAAGACGGTCATTGCGAAGTCGAGCACGCTCACCTTCAGCAAGTCGTTCTACCAAGGTGGCTTGATCAACCGGCGTGCGGTGCTGCGCACCGCGTACGCACAGTTCGTCTTCCTCGCCGGCGGAGCCGATCACGATCAGATGGAGCGGATGCGCGAGTATCTCTCGGCGCTCTGCAGGGGCTGGAATGTCCAGCTGGTCCGCGAGATCGTCGCCGAGACCCTGCACGAACTCATCGACCCGATCATTTACGACGAAGCCGCCTCCCTCATCGAAGCACACCACACCGCCGGCCGCGACGTGGTGATTGTCAGCACCTCGGGCGCCGAGGTCGTCGAGCCCATCGGCGAACTGCTGGGCGCCGACCGCGTGGTCGCCACCCGCATGGTCGTCGAGAACGGTGCCTTCACCGGTGAAGTGGAGTACTACGCCTACGGCCCCACCAAGGCCGAGGCCATCAAGGAGCTCGCCGACTCCGAGGGGTACGACCTCTCGCGCTGCTACGCCTACAGCGACTCCGTCACCGACATCCCCATGCTGGAGACCGTCGGCCACCCCCACGCGGTCAACCCCGACCGGGCCCTGCGCCGCGAAGCCGCGGCCCGCGACTGGCCGGTTCTCACCTTCGACCGCCCGGTGCGGCTCAAGCAGCGGGTACCCGCCCTGTCGATGCCCTCGCGTCCCGCTCTCGTCGCCGCGGCCGCGGTCGGCGCCGCCGCAGCCACGGCGGGCCTCGTCTGGCTGGCCGGCAGGCGCCGCGAAACGGGTGTCCGCCTTGCCCAGGTTCAGCACTAAAACCAGAGATCTGAGCCCCGGCCTTCCACTTCGGCGGTGACAGGAGTAGAAAGGACTTAACGGCCCGCGAGACCAGGGACATCCGGGAGGACGCCCTTCACGCACCACGGCCCCACGGACCGAAGCATGAACGTCGGGCACCCACGCGACGCAGACCCGTCGATTACGGGCCAGCCGCACCAGGTGACGGGCGAAGTTCCCGACCTGATGGGCAACCTTCGTGCACGCATGGTAACCCGGCGAACATGCCAGCGGCGGTACCGGAATTGACCGGTACCGCCGCAACCCTGTCCGGGGTCATCCGCCGCTCAAGCGGCCCCGCGCTGAAGCGCCTCGCACACCGCCGTGCTCTCCCGCACGCCCAGCTCGACCGCGCGGCCGCAGTGCGCGATCCAGGCCCCGACACCCTCCGGCGTCCCGGAGGCGTATCCGTCGAGCGCCGCCAGATACGCCTCGGCGCCGAGTTCGGCGTGGCCCATCTCGGCCGGGCAGATCGACTTGGGGTCGAGGCCACTGCCGACCAGCACGATCCGCTCGGCCGTCCGGGCTACCAGCCCGTTGTGCGAACCGAAGGGGCGCAGGGCGAGCAGCTCGCCGTGCACCACGGCCGCCGTGACCAGCGCGGGCGCCTCGGTCCCCGCAAGGAGCAGCCCGGCCAGGCCCTCGAGCCGCCCGGCCACCTCCGACGCGCTGGGCACCGCCAGCCGGACCAGCGGTTCGTCGACCGGCTCGCCGGCCAGCCGGGGCCGGCCCACCGTCTCGTCCGCCTGCGTCCCGCCCGCGGCCACCAGGTGCAGCCTGGCCAGCACCCGCAGCGGGGACTGCCGCCACACGCTCAGCAGCTGTCCGGCCTCCGCGGTCAGCCGCAGGGCCGCACCCACGGTCCTCGCCTCGCCCTCGACGCCGAAGTCGGTGCGGCGACGCACCTCTTCGAGCGCCCAGTCGGCACCGGACAGCGCGGCCGAGCCGCGCGCGCCGCGCAGCGCGGCCTCGGAGGTGATCTCGTTGCTGCGGCGGCGCATCACCCGGTGTCCGTAGACGCGGTCCACGGCTTTGCGCACGGAGTCCACGGAGTCGGCCACGCCGGGGAGCGTGGCCAGGGCGGCGAGCGGATCGGCAGTCGTACTCATGCGTAAGACAGTACGCACTTCGGGTCTACACCCCTCGAACGAGTGGTCTTCTTCACGCGCAGCTCTCACTCCGTGCACCCTCACACCTACGCTTGGTGAACATGAAGATCGCTTTCGTAGGGAAGGGCGGCAGCGGCAAGACCACGCTGTCCTCGCTGTTCATCCGCCACCTCGCCGCCGACCGCGCCCCCGTCGTCGCGGTGGACGCCGATATCAACCAGCACCTCGGCGCGGCGCTCGGCCTGGACGAGGAAGAGACCTCCGCACTGCCCGCGATGGGCGCGCAGCTTCCCCTGATCAAGAACTATCTGCGCGGCAGCAACCCGCGCATCACCTCCGCCGAGACCATGATCAAGACGACGCCCCCCGGCGAGGGCTCGCGCCTGCTGCGGATCGGTGAGGGCAACCCGGTCTTCGACGCGTGCGCCCGGCCCGTCGAGCTCGACGGCTGCGCCGTGCGGCTGATGGTGACGGGGCCCTTCACCGAATCCGATCTCGGTGTGGCCTGCTACCACTCCAAGGTCGGGGCGGTCGAGCTGTGTCTCAACCACCTGGTGGACGGCTCCGGCGAGTACGTCGTGGTCGACATGACGGCCGGAAGCGACTCCTTCGCCTCGGGCATGTTCACCCGCTTCGACATGACGTTCCTGGTCGCCGAGCCCACCCGCAAGGGCGTGTCCGTCTACCGGCAGTACAAGGAGTACGCACGCGACTTCGGCATCTGCCTGAAGGTCGTGGGCAACAAGGTGCAGGGCCCGGACGACGTCGACTTCCTGCGCGAGGAGGTGGGCGATGACCTGCTGGTGACCTTCGGCCACTCCGACTGGGTGCGGGCGATGGAGAAGGGCCGGCCGCCCCGCTTCGGCCTGCTCGAAGAGCACAACCACCAGGCGCTGCGGACCCTGCGCGAGACGGCGGACGGCTCGTACGAGCTGCGGGACTGGCAGCGCTACACCCGCCAGATGGTGCACTTCCACCTGAAGAACGCGGAGAGCTGGGGCAACGCGAAGACGGGCGCCGACCTGGCGGCTCAGGTCGACCCCGCCTTCGTCCTGGACGAGCGCTGGGCGACTACCCCGCAGCCCGCCTGACCCGCTGGGCGGCGGGGAAGCGTTCCCAGCCGCCCTTGGGCGCCTTGCCCACGTCGAGCGTGCGCAGCGCCGTGAGGAGCCTGCTGTCCTGCGCATCGAGCCAGTCGGCCAGTTGTTTGAAGGACACGCAGCGCACCTCCTCCTTCGTGCAGACGGTCTTGATGGTGCTCTCGACCGCGCGCATATAGGTGCCGCCGTTCCAGGACTCGAAGTGGTCCCCGATGAAGAACGGCGCCCTGTTGCCGCGGTAGGCACGGCGGAATCCTGCGAGCAGACCGTCACGCATCTGCTTGCCCCAGGCGCGGTGCAGGGCCCGGCTGCCCCTGGTCGTTCCGGACTGGTTGGCAAGGAAGTTGTAGTCCATCGAGAGGGTCTCGAAGCCCCGCCCCGGGACCGGGATGTCCTGCAGCGGGAAGTCCCAGAGGCCCTCGATCTTGCGGGGCCAGACCTGGCGTCCGCCCACGGAGCTCGCGTCGTAGCGGAAGCCCATGGTCCGTGCGGCCTTGATGAGGTTGCGCTGGCCTTCGAGGCACGGGGCGCGGCCGCCGACGAGCTCCTTGGTGTAGTCGAACGGCAGCGGATCCTCCTCCTTCAGCCCGGCGTTGGTCTTCCATCGCCGGACGAAGGACCGCGCCTGGCGGATCTCGCTCCTCCACTCCTTGGGCGACCAGGTGCCGACGCCCCGGTCGGGCCCGCAGAAGTGCCCGTTGAAGTGCGTGCCGATCTCGTTGCCGTCCAGCCATGCACCGCGGAGCTGCTCGACGGTGTCCTTGACTCCCTTGACGGAGTTGAAGCCGATGTCCGAGGCGCCGGGCCGGTGCCTGGGGGGTGCGTAGACGCGCCGTTTCCCGGTGGGAAGCATGTACACGCCGCTGAGGAAGTACGTCATCGTGGCGTGGTACTTCTTGCCGACCCTGCGGAAGTGCGAGAACAGGTGCTGCCCGTCCTCACCCGCGCCGTCCCAGGAGAAGACGACGAACTGCGGGGGCCTGTGGCCGGGCTGCAGCCGGTCGGGGGCGGGTTGGCCGGGCTGGGGGCCCGTGTCCGCGGTGGATCCGTCGCCGATGAGGCGAACGGGCCGCCGGGCGGCTTCCGGGTCCACCGAACCGCGCAGCGCTCCGGGCTCCGCATCGCCCGAGCAGCCGGCCGAACCTGTCGCCAGGGCGAGGGCCGTCAGAGCGCCCAGCGCCACTTTCCATCCAGCGGCCATCAGCCACCTCTGCCTTCGCTGCTGCCCGATTCGGCACCTCAACGTCGCACGGGGGGAGCCAACACGCAGAAGTGACAAGCAGATGAAATGACGAATTCACTCGATAGACGGAACCGCGTCTTTATTCGACCCGTCATCCTTTCCACGGCTCTTTACTCTCCATTACGATTCGTTTACCGAGAGTTGAGTTAACCCCCGCCACCGCAGCCGCTCCTGCCGCTGCGCGCCGTGACGACGGCCGCGTCTTCACCGCATCCGTGCCGCCCGACGACGACGGGAACGACCATGCAGCCTCAGCCACCATCGACACACCGCCCGCCGGCAGCCGGCAGCAGCGGCCCGCAACCCCCCGACCCGTCCACCTGGCGCCGGGACCTCTCCGCTTCCCTGGTGATCTTCCTCATCGCCGTGCCGCTCTCCCTGGGCATCGCACTGGCCACGGGAGCCCCGCTCCAGGCCGGGCTGGTGGCGGCGGCGGTCGGCGGCATCGTGGCGGGGGTTCTGGGAGGCGCGCCGCTCCAGGTCAGCGGTGCCGCGACGGGCCTGGTCGTGGTGACCGCCGAGCTCGTCGGGCGGTACGGCTGGCGGGCCACTTGCGCGATCACGGCCCTCGCGGGCCTGATGCAACTCGCCCTCGGCACCGCACGGGTCGCGCGCGGCGCCCTGGCCGTCAGCCCGGCGATCGTGCACGGCGTGCTCGCCGGCATCGGTGTCACGATCGCGCTCGGCCAGCTCCATGTCGTCCTGGGCGACACCCCCAACAGCTCCGCCCTGGAGAACCTGGCAGCGCTCCCGTCGGAGCTCGGCCATCCGCACCCCTCAGCCCTGCTGGTCGGGGCGGTCACCGTGGCCGTGCTGGTCGCCTGGCCCCGGCTGCCGGGCCGAGCCGGGCTGTGGCTGCGCACGGTCCCCGCCCCCCTCGCCGCCATTGCCGCCGCCACCGGAGCGAGCACCGGCATGTCCGTGCCCCGGGTCTCCCTGCCCGAGTGGCGGCTGCAGGCGCTGCCCGCCCTGCCGGACGGGCCGGTGCTGGGCGTCTTCGCGGCCGTGCTGACGGTGACGCTCGTGGCGAGCATGGAATCCCTGCTGTCCGCCGTGGCGGTGGACCGGCTGCGTGCCGAGCGCGCGGGGATGCAGGAGGGCCCGGCCGACCTCGACCGCGAGCTCGCGGGCCAAGGGGCCGCCAATGTCGTCTCCGGGCTCCTGGGCGGTCTGCCGATCGCCGGCGGCGCGATCCGCGGATCGGCGAACGTGGAGGCGGGCGCCGCCTCCCGCAAGTCCACCGTGCTGCACGGGCTGTGGGTGCTCCTCTGCGCCGGCCTGCTCACAACGGTCCTGGAGCTGATCCCGCTGGCGGCCCTGGCCGCTCTGGTGATGGTGGTGGGAGTGAAGATGGTGAGCTTCGCACACATCAAGCACGTCCAGCGGCACCGCGAGTTCCCCATGTACGCGTCCACGCTCGGCGCCGTGGTCCTGTTCGGCGTCCTTCAGGGAGTGGCCGTAGGCATCGTGGTCACGGCGTTCCTCTCCCTGCGCAGGCTCGCCTACACCCGCATCACCGTGGAGCAGGAGGGCGCGGGCCACGTGGTCCGCGTCAGCGGGCAATTGACGTTCCTGGCCGTCCCGCGGCTGAGCCGAGCGCTCACCCAGATCCCGGCGGGGGCCGTGGTGGTCGTCGAACTGGGCGGCTCCTTCATGGATCACACCGCGTACGACACCCTGCAGTCGTGGACCAATGCCCATCGCGCGCGGGGCGGATGGGTCACCCTCAGGGGGCGCGGCGGGCGGCCGATCGCCGAGCCGGTCAGCACGCACGCGTGCCGCCCCTGGACGCCCTGGCGCAATCACCACTGCACCCGGCCGGCCCTTCCGGCGGACGCCCCCGCGCCGGGCGGCGGGCAGCAGCTTCTGGGCGGCGTGAGTGCCTTCCAGCGCAACACCGCCCCCCTCGTACGGGACGAGCTGGCGCGCCTGGCCCGCGAGGGCCAGTGCCCGACGCAGCTCTTCCTCACCTGCGCCGACTCGCGGCTGGTCACCAGCATGATCACCTCCAGCGGGCCGGGCGACCTGTTCACCGTGCGCAACGTGGGCAATCTGATCCCGCCGCCCGCCACCGACGGCTCCTGCGACTCCGTCGGCGCCGCAGTGGAGTACGCGGTCGAGGTGCTGAAGGTCGGCAGCATCACCGTCTGCGGGCACTCGGGGTGCGGCGCGATGCAGGCGCTGCTCGACTCGGCCGGCCCGAGCACCGCAGGCCGCAGTGGCGCGGGCCGGAGCGGCGGCGGCACGGGATCCGGCGGCAAGGCCCCCGCGGACCCGCAGACGCCGCTCGTGCGCTGGCTGCGGCACGGCCGTCCGAGCCTGGCCAGGATGCAGCGGATCGGGCGGCTCGGCCGCGGCGAGGTGGCGATGGCGGATCGTCCGGTGGCGGATGCCCTCGAGCGGCTCGCGCTCGTCAACGTGATGCAGCAGCTCGATCACCTGATGGCCCACGACTGCGTCGCCCGCCGGGTGGCCGAGGGATCGCTCCAGCTCCACGGCATGTACTTCCACGTGGCCGAGGCCCAGGCCTATGTGCTGGACGCGGCCTCGCGCACCTTCGCGGCCGTACGCCCGGAGGTTCTCGACGCCGTCTGACCGCTGGGTTCGTTCGCCCTCGCGATCTTTCTACAGGTCTAAACCAATTTTTATCAACAGCCCTTGTCAGGGTGTGCCCCGGGCTGGTGAGCTATGCCCCGGGACACTACGGGCACCCACCGGGCACAGCACGGTCACCCAACGGGCACCCTGGGAAAGGGAGATGTCGTGAGCAACGAGAGCCTGGCCAACCTCCTGAAGGAGGAGCGCCGCTTCGCACCGCCTGCAGACCTGGCCGCGAGTGCCAACGTCACCGCGGAGGCGTACGAGCAGGCGAAGGCTGACCGGCTGGGCTTCTGGGCCGCTCAGGCCCGCCGCCTGAGCTGGGAGACCGAGCCGACCGAGACCCTCGACTGGTCGAACCCCCCGTTCGCCAAGTGGTTCGCCGACGGCAAGCTCAACGTCGCGTACAACTGCGTCGACCGCCACGTGGAGAACGGCCTGGGCGACCGCGTCGCGCTGCACTTCGAGGGCGAGCCGGGCGACACCCGCACCATCACCTACGCCGACCTCCAGCGCGAGGTCTCCAAGGCCGCGCACGCCCTCACCGAGCTGGGCGTCCGGGCGGGCGACCGCGTCGCCATCTACCTGCCGATGATCCCCGAGGCGGTCGTGGCGATGCTCGCCTGCGCCCGCATCGGCGCCCCGCACTCCCTGGTCTTCGGCGGCTTCTCCGCCGACGCCCTTGCCACGCGCATCAACGACGCCGACGCCCGCGTCGTCATCACCGCCGACGGCGGCTACCGCCGCGGCAAGCCCTCCGCCCTGAAGCCCGCGGTGGACGAGGCCCTCACCCGCCCCGGCACGGAGAACGTCCGCAGCGTCCTCGTCGTCCGGCGCACCGGTCAGGAGGGCATCGGCTGGACCGAGGGCCGTGACGTGTGGTGGCACGACCTCGTCGACCGCCAGCCCGAGCAGCACACGCCGCAGGCCTTCGACGCCGAGCACCCGCTCTTCATCCTCTACACCTCCGGCACCACGGGGAAGCCGAAGGGCATCCTGCACACGACCGGCGGCTATCTCACCCAGGCGTCGTACACCCACCACGCCGTCTTCGACCTCAAGCCCGAGTCGGACGTCTTCTGGTGCACCGCCGACGTCGGCTGGGTCACCGGCCACTCGTACATCGTCTACGGCCCCCTCAGCAACGGCGCCACCGAAGTCCTCTACGAGGGCACGCCCGACAGCCCGCACCAGGGCCGCTGGTGGGAGATCGTCCAGAAGTACGGCGTCACGATCCTCTACACCGCGCCGACCGCGATCCGCGCCGCCATGAAGTGGGGCGACGACATCCCCGCCAAGTTCGACCTGAGCAGCCTGCGCATCCTCGGCTCGGTCGGCGAGCCCATCAATCCCGAGGCCTGGGTCTGGTACCGCAAGCACATCGGCGCCGACCGCACCCCGGTGGTCGACACCTGGTGGCAGACGGAGACGGGCAGCATGATGATCAGCCCGCTGCCCGGCGTCACCGAGACCAAGCCCGGCTCGGCGCAGGTCCCGCTCCCCGGCATCGCGGCCACGGTCGTGGACGACGAGGCCCGTGAGGTGCCCGACGGCGCCGGCGGCTATCTCGTCCTCACCGAGCCGTGGCCGTCGATGCTCCGCACCATCTGGGGCGACGACCAGCGCTACCTCGACACCTACTGGTCCCGCTTCGAGGGCAAGTACTTCGCGGGCGACGGCGCCAAGAAGGACGACGACGGCGACATCTGGCTGCTCGGTCGCGTCGACGACGTCATGCTCGTCTCCGGGCACAACATCTCCACTACCGAGGTCGAGTCGGCCCTCGTCTCGCACCCGAAGGTCGCCGAGGCGGCGGTCGTCGGCGCGACCGACCCGCAGACCACCCAGGCGATCTGCGCCTTCGTCATCCTGCGCGGCGGCGCCGACGCCGGCGAGGAGGGGCTGGTCGAGGAGTTGCGGGCGCATGTCGCCAAGCAGCTCGGCCCGATCGCCAAGCCCAAGCGGATCCTCCCCGTCGCCGAGCTGCCCAAGACCCGCTCGGGCAAGATCATGCGCCGTCTCCTGCGCGACGTGGCGGAGAACCGCACCCTCGGCGACGTCACCACCCTGACCGACTCCTCCGTCATGGATCTCATCCAGTCACAGCTCCCCGCGGCGTCCAGCGAGGACTGACCGGAGGAGCGAGGAACCCCGGAAAGGGGGCCCGGCAGCTGCCGGGCCCCCTTTCGCTCGTTTCGGTTCACTCGTTCCGGTTAAGGTGAGGAGTGGTCGCGTAAAAAATGCGACAAGAATCAGAGGCGCGCCGGGAAGTCTGGTCGGCACACAGCACACGTGTACCCGACGACCCTGGAGGTCCCCCGCCGTGGCCGCGCCCAAGAACCGCCGCTCCGTCTTCCTCGGCCGGTTGCCGCTGCCCGAGCGGAATTTCCTCGCCGACGCCCTGCGTACCGAGACCGTGGGCGGCGTGCTCCTGCTCGCCGCCGCAGTGGCCGCGCTGATCTGGGCGAACACCCCGCTGCGCGGCAGCTACGAGACCGTGCGCGACTTCCACTTCGGTCCGGGCTCGCTGGGGCTGAACCTCTCCGTCCAGCACTGGGCCGCCGACGGGCTGCTCGCCGTCTTCTTCTTCGTCGCGGGCATCGAGCTCAAGCGCGAGCTGGTCGCCGGGGAGCTGCGCGATCCCAAGGCGGCGGTGCTTCCCGTCGTCGCCGCGATCTGCGGCATGGCCATGCCCGCGATCGTCTACGTCACGGTCGCCACCAGCGGGAACGGTTCCACGGCCGGCTGGGCGGTGCCGACCGCCACCGACATCGCCTTCGCCCTTGCCGTCCTGGCCGTCATCGGCACGGCGCTGCCCTCGGCGCTGCGCGCGTTCCTGCTCACCCTCGCCGTCGTCGACGACCTGTTCGCGATCCTGATCATCGCGGTCTTCTTCACCTCGAACCTGAACTTCGCCGCCCTCGGCTTCGCCGTGCTGGGCCTGGCCGTCTTCTGGCTCCTGCTGCGCAAGGGCGTCCGCGGCTGGTACGTCTACGTGCCGCTGGCGGTCGTCAACTGGGCCCTGATGTACAACAGCGGCGTCCACGCCACCATCGCGGGCGTGGCGATGGGCCTGATGCTGCGCTGCCACCGCCGCGAGGGCGAGCACCACTCCCCCGGCGAGCACATCGAGCATCTCGTGCGCCCGCTCTCGGCGGGCCTGGCAGTGCCGCTCTTCGCGCTGTTCTCGGCGGGCGTGGTGGTCTCCGGCGGCGCGCTGTCGGACGTCTTCACCAAGCCCGAGACGCTGGGTGTGGTGCTCGGCCTGGTGGTCGGCAAGGCGGTCGGCGTGTTCGGCGGGACGTGGCTCGCGGCCCGCTTCACCCGGGCCGAGCTCAATCCGGACCTGAAGTGGCCCGACGTGCTGGCCGTCGCCTCGCTCGCGGGCATCGGCTTCACCGTCTCGCTGCTGATCGGCGAGCTGGCCTTCGGCACCGACCCGGTGCTCGCCGACGAGATCAAGGCTGCCGTGCTCGTCGGATCGCTGATCGCCGCGGTCGTGGCGAGCGTTCTGCTCAAGCTGCGCGACAACAAGTACAAGAAGCTGTGTGCGGACGAGGACCGTGACGACGACCAGGACGGCATCCCCGACGTCTACGAACAGGACAACCCGGCCTACCACCTGCGGATGGCGGCGATCCTGGAGGCGAAGGCCGCGGAGCACCGCCGGCTGGCCGAAGTCGCCTCCGGGCACACCACCCGTGACGACGGTCCGGCATGATCTGAGAGTCTTTACATCCGCCGAAAGCCCGCGGATGACGTGGCGACGAAGATGAGGGAGCAGCCGATGAGCGCAGCCGACGACGGTGCGAACGGTGCGAACCGCACTCTCGGCCAGCTGGTGGCTACGGCCACCACCGAGCTGTCCGCGCTGGTGCACGACGAGATCGCACTGGCCAAGGCCGAGCTGCGGCAGGACGTCAAGCGGGTCGGCATCGGCGGTGGTGCGATCGCCGCGGCCGGGACGCTCGCGCTCTTCTCGCTGCCCGTGCTGAGCTTCGCGGCCGCGTACGGCATCCACAACCTCGGTCTCGGCCTCGCCTGGTCCTTCCTGATCGTCGGCGGTGCGTTCCTGCTGATCGCGGCGCTGCTGGGGCTGCTGGCCGTGACCAAGTTCAAGAAGGTCAGCAAGCCGGAGAAGAGCATCGCCTCGGCGAAGCAGACCGCCGCGGTGCTGGGCACCGTCAAGCCGCATCCCCGTCCGCTCACCGACACGAGCCCCGCCGACGCATCTGTGACACGCTCGACCGTATGACGGTGCCCGAGACCCCCGCAGCGCCCGCGTCACCCGACCCCGCCACCCCGGCCTCCCCGGCCGTCCCGGCGGGCCCGGCCCTGCCGGGGCCGGCTCCGACCGGCGTCCCGGGTGGTTCCGCCACCTCGGTCGTACGTCCCGAGGGGCCCTGGGCCCACCGGGACGTCGCGGCGAACGGCGCGCGGTTCCACATCGCCGAGATGGGCGACGGGCCGCTGGTCCTGCTGCTGCACGGCTTCCCCCAGTTCTGGTGGACGTGGCGGCACCAGCTGCCCGCGCTTGCCGAGGCAGGGTTCCGGGCCGTGGCCATGGACCTGCGCGGGGTGGGCGGCAGCGACCGTACGCCGCGGGGCTACGACCCGGCCAACCTCGCCCTCGACATCACCGGCGTGATCCGCTCCCTGGGCGAGCCGGACGCCGCGCTGGTCGGCCACGACCTCGGCGGCTACCTGGCGTGGACGGCGGCCGTGATGCGGCCCAAGCTGGTGCGCAGGCTCGCGGTCTCCTCCATGCCGCACCCGCGCCGCTGGCGCTCGGCGATGCTCGCCGACCCCAAGCAGAGCTCGGCCGGCAGCCACATCTGGGGCTTCCAGCGGCCGTGGATCCCGGAGCGGCGGCTGGTCGCCGACGACGCGGCACTGGTGGGACGTCTGATGCGGGAGTGGTCGGGGCCGCGTCAGCCGGAGGACGAGGCCGTGGACACCTACCGGCGGGCCATGACGATCCCCTCGACGGCGCACTGCTCGATCGAGCCGTACCGCTGGATGGTGCGGTCGATGGCGCGGCCGGACGGCATCCAGTTCAACCGGCGCATGAAGCGGCCCGTGCGGGTGCCCACGCTGCATCTGCACGGTTCCCTCGATCCGGTGATGCGCACGCGCAGCGCGGCGGGCTCCGGCGAGTACGTGGAGGCGCCCTACCGCTGGCGGCTGTTCGACGGCCTGGGTCACTTCCCCCACGAGGAGGATCCGGTCGCGTTCTCGACTGAGCTCGTGAACTGGCTCAAGGACCCCGAACCGGACCGCTAGCGGACGGCCGGAAGGCCGCCCCCCTCCGCGGGGGCCCGCACCGCACAGCGGGCAGGAACGTCCGTTCTTCGAACGGCCAATTGCCCGACGCATAGGCCAACTGAGGGACCCCCGGGCGATTACCGACCTTTCGGCCCGGGCACAGAGCACGGTATGGGCTGGACGCACGACTACCGTGACGTGACGCAGGAGCGGGGCGCCGAGGGCGACGCCGCGCTGATCGTGAGCGAGCTGCCGGAGAGGGCCGGAAGGGGTGAGCACCGGCCGGCCGCCGAGCACGATCCGCGCATCGGCATTCCGCGCATCATCCGCCGCCGCGCCCGCTGGGTGTCGGCGCGGCTGCGCCATCACCCGCGCAGTCGCTGACCGCTCGCACCGCCGACCGCCCGGCCGGTGCGCATCGACCGGCCGGTGCACGGGCTCCTGCAGGCCCCCGGGAGGGCCTGCAGGAGCGCCTCAGAGGGCGCAGCCCTGGGTGTTGACCCGCTCGGTCGCCCGGCGGCCGCTGGTGGCGTCGCCACGGACCTCGTCGGCCGTCAGGGCGTAGCCCGTCTCGGCGTCGTCGAGGGACTTGGCGAAGACCACCCCGTAGACCCGGCCGTCCGGTGTGAGCAGGGGCCCGCCGGAATTGCCCTGGCGGACGATCGTGTAGAGCGAGTACACGTCGCGGCGGACGTTGCCACGGCGGTAGATGTCCGGGCCGTTCGCCTGGACGCGGCTGCGGACGCGCGCGGCGCGCACGTCGTAGGAGCCGTTCTCCGGGAAGCCGGCCACGATGGCGCCCTTGCCGCTCTCCGCGTCCGTCTCGGCGAACCGCAGCTCGGGCGCTTCCAGGTCCGGCACGTCGAGCACGGCGATGTCGCGCTTCCAGTCGTAGAGGACGACCTTCGCCTCGTACTGCCGGCCCTGGCCGCCGACCTGGACGGTGGGCTCGTCGACGCCGCCGACGACGTGGGCGTTGGTCATCACCCGCTGCGGGGCGAAGACGAAGCCGGTGCCCTCCAGGACCTTGCCGCAGCTGGGTGCCGTGCCGACGACCTTGACGATGCTGCGCTGGGCCTCCGTGGCCACGGGGCTGCCCGCGAGGGCGGGGTCGGGGGCGGGCACGTTGGTGATGGGCTCGGTGGAGAAGGGCGCGAAGACCTGCGGGAAACCGTTCTGCGCGAGGACGGTGCTGAAGTCGGCGAACCAGGTGTTGGCCTGCGGGGGCACCACGCGGGCGACGCCGAGCAGCACCTTGGAGTTGCGGACCTCCTTGCCCAGCGTGGGCAGGGAGGTGCCGGCGAGGGCGGAGCCGATCAGCCAGGCCACCAGCAGCATCGCCAGGACGTTGACGAGCGCGCCGCCCGTGGCGTCCAGGGCACGGGCCGGGGACCAGGTGATGTGGCGGCGGAGCTTGTTGCCCAAGTGGGTGGTGGCGGCCTGGCCGACGGAGGCGCACACGATGACGATGACGACGGCCGCTATGGCGGCGGCAGTGCCGGGAGTGGCCTCGCCGGTGGCGCTGTCCCAGATGACGGGGAGCAGATAGACCGCCACGAGGCCACCGCCGAGGAACCCGATCACCGACAGCACACCGACCACGAAGCCCTGGCGGTAGCCGACGACGGCGAACCACACGGCGGCGACCAGCAGCACGATGTCCAGCACGTTCACCGGGTATGCCTCGCAATGATGTCGTCTGCGGTGTCGCCGGCCCGGGGGGACGGCGGGGGCCGGGATCACCGTCTCATGCCCCTCAGGCCCGCCAGTCCAGCGGGACCTGCCGTTCGCGGTCCCAGGGGCGCTCCCATCCGGCGTAGTGCAGGATCCGGTCGATCACGCCCGCGGTGAAGCCCCACACGAGGGCGTCCTCGACCAGGAAGGCCGGGCCGGTGTGGCCGCTCGGGTGCATCGCGGTGGCCCTGTTCTCCGGGTCGGTCAGGCGGGCCACCGGGACGGTGAAGACCCGGGCCGTCTCCGCCTTGTCGACCGGCTTGACCGGGGTCGGCTCGCGCCACCAGCCGAGGACGGGGGTGACGACGAAGCCGCTCACCGGGATGTACAGCTGGGGCAGGACGCCGAAGATCTGGACGCCCGACGGGTCGAGCCCGGTCTCCTCCTCCGCCTCGCGCAGGGCGGCCCGCACCAGCCCGCCTGAGGCAGGGTCGCCGTCCTCCGGGTCGAGGGCGCCGCCGGGGAACGACGGCTGCCCGGCGTGCGAGCGCAGCGTCCCGGCCCGCTCCAGGAGGAGCAGCTCGGGGCCCTCGGGGCCGTCGCCGAAGAGGACGAGCACGGCGGACTGCCTGCCGCCCGTCTCCGGCGGCAGGAAACGGCTGAGCTGGTGGGGCTCGATCGTCTCCGAGGCGCGCGCCACCGGCTCCAGCCACCCGGGCAGCCCCTCGGCGGTGACGGCGGCCCCTCGGCCGTACGTGCTCGTCATGCGTCTCCTCCCAGCGGCGGGGCCGGCAGGCCCGGGTAGTCGGGCGGGGGCTTGAGCCGCTGACCGGGCTTGCCGCCCTTCTCGTACTTCAGGAGCTTGGCTGCCTTCTCGGGGTCCGTCTCGCCCTCTCCGTACGCGGGGCACAGCGGAGCGATCGGGCACGCACCGCAGGCCGGCCGGCGGGAGTGGCAGATGCGCCGGCCGTGGAAGATGACGCGGTGCGAGAGCATGGTCCACTCGCTCTTGGGGAAGAGCGCGCAGATCTCCGCCTCGACCTTCTCGGGGTCGGTGGCTTCGGTCCACTTCCAGCGGCGCACGAGCCGGCCGAAGTGGGTGTCCACGGTGATTCCCGGGCGGCCGAAGGCATTGCCGAGGACCACGTGGGCGGTTTTGCGGCCGACGCCGGGGAGACTGACGAGATCCTCTATGCGGCCGGGCACCTCTCCGCCGAAGCGGTCGCGGATCGCGGTGGACAGGCCGATGAGCGACTTGGCCTTGGCGCGGAAGAAGCCCGTGGGCCGGATGAGCTGCTCCAGCGCCTCGGGGTCGGCGGCCGCCATGTCCTCCGGCGTGGGGTAGGCGGCGAAGAGGGCCGGGGTGGTCTGGTTGACGCGCAGGTCCGTCGTCTGGGCGGAGAGGACCGTGGCGACCAGGAGCTCGAAGGGATTCTCGAAGTCGAGCTCGGGGTGGGCGTAGGGGTAGACCTCGGCGAGCTCGCGGTTGATGCGGCGGGCGCGGCGGACGAGAGCGGTACGGGACTCCGGCTTGGCGGAGGCCTTGGAGCCCGGCTTCGCTACCTTTGCCGAAGATGCGGGTGATGCGGAAGATGTCTCTCCGCTTTCCTTTTTGTCCTTGCTTGCGACTTTCGCCGCCCCCGTAGGCGCACGTTCGCCCACAGCGGAATTACGAGGCGGAGTCACCCTTCCAGCCCCCTTGCCCTGTGCTCTCACCGGCGTATTGGACACCCGGCCAGACTAAGCCCCGCCACTGACATCCGGCCCTCACGCAGGAAAACCACAGCCCAATCGGACCCCTGCCGTAGGGCTTCGGGCGACGATGCGCGACACTTGTGTTTGATCACACAGTTTTACCGACGGGCATCATGGGGACCACGGTCCTCTGTGCATGTCGACAAGGAGAGAACTCGTGGACGACGTTCTGCGGCGCGCCCCGCTTTTCGCGGCGCTCGATGACGAGCAGGCCGCTGAGCTGCGCGCCTCCATGGGCGAGGCCACCCTCGCAAGGGGCGACGCCCTGTTCCACGAAGGGGACCCCGGCGACCGCCTCTACGTGGTGACCGAGGGCAAGGTGAAGCTGCACCGCACCTCCCCCGACGGCCGCGAGAACATGCTGGCCGTCCTGGGCCCCGGCGAGCTCATCGGAGAGCTGTCGCTCTTCGACCCCGGGCCGCGCACCGCCACCGCCACCGCCCTCACCGAGGTCAAGCTGCTCGGCCTCGGCCACGGCGACCTGCAGCCCTGGCTCAACGCCCGCCCGGAGGTGGCCACCGCACTGCTGCGCGCCGTCGCCCGCCGGCTGCGCCGCACCAACGACTCGATGTCGGACCTCGTCTTCTCGGACGTCCCCGGCCGCGTCGCCAAGGCCCTGCTGGACCTGTCGCGCCGCTTCGGCGTGCAGTCCGAGGAGGGCATCCACGTGGTGCACGACCTCACCCAGGAGGAGCTGGCCCAGCTCGTCGGCGCCTCCCGCGAAACGGTCAACAAGGCCCTCGCCGACTTCGCCGGCCGCGGCTGGCTGCGCCTGGAGGCCCGTGCGGTGATCCTCCTGGACGTGGAGCGGCTCGCGAAGCGCTCCCGCTGACGCAAGCCGTGCGGGGCGTGCAGGCCGCACGCCCCGGGCGCACGGCGCCACGGGAGCGCCCTCAGGCGCGCCCACAAGCTCGGAAGGCCCCTGCCGGGAACGGCAGGGGCCTTCGGCATGCCCTCGTCACGCCACCGTGGCCGTCATGCGCACGCGGCGCCACAGCGGCGAAGAGAGCCCCTCACTGGATCAGCCCGTGCTCGCCCAGGTACTCCAGCTGCGCCCGTACGGACAGCTCCGCGGCCGGCCACAGGGAGCGGTCGACGTCCGCGTAGACGTGGGCGACCACCTCCGAGGCCGAGCGGTAGCCGTTCTCCACGGCGGTCTCCACCTGGGCGAGCCGCTTCGCCCGGTGCACCAGGTAGAAGTCGACGGCGCCGCGCGCGTCGTCGAGGACCGGGCCGTGCCCGGGGAGGATCGTCTCCACGCCCTCCTCCACGGCGAGCGCGCGCAGCCGGCGCAGGGAGTCGAGGTAGTCGCCGAGCCGCCCCTCCGGGTGGGCGACTACCGTCGTGCCGCGGCCCAGCACCGTGTCGCCCGTGAACAGCGCCCGGTCGGCGGGGAGGTGGAAGCACAGCGAGTCGGCGGTGTGCCCGGGCGTGGAGAGCACGTGCAGCTCCAGTCCGCCGGTGGTGACGACGTCGCCGATGCCGAGGCCCTCGCCGCCCAGGCGCAGCGCCGGGTCCAGGGCCCGTACGTGCGTGCCGGTCAGCTCGGCGAAGCGCGCGGCGCCGTCGAAGTGGTCGGGGTGGCCGTGGGTCAGCAACGTGAGGGCGACGCGCTTCCCGGCCGCCTCGGCGGTCGAGATGACGGCCTGCAGGTGGGTGTCGTCCAGCGGCCCGGGGTCGATGACGACGGCGAGGTCGGAGTCCGGTTCGGCGACGATCCAGGTGTTGGTGCCGTCGAGCGTCATTGCGGAGGGGTTGGGCGCCAGGACGCAGGTCGCCCGGGCGGTCGCGGGGCCGCCGATGGCCCCCGCGCGCGGGCGGCCGGGGAGTTCGGTCGCGGATGTCATCGGTCGGCCTCCGAAGGTCCCGAGGGTTTGCCGGCGACGCGCCGGGTGAATTCGTCGTGTCCGGGCCAGCTCAGCACGATCTCCTCCCCGTCGAGCCGCGCCCGGGCCAGGACGGGGGTGAGATCCCTGTCACGCGCGGCGGCCAGCGCTGCGGCAGCGCTCTCGTAGGGGCGCAACTCGCGCAGCGTGGAGATGGTGGGCGGCATCATCAGCAGTTCGCCGCGGTCGAAGCCGTCGGCCGCATCGGCGGGGCGGATCCACACCGTGCGGTCAGCCTCCGTGGAGGCGTTGCGGGTGCGCTGCCCCTCGGGGAGCGCGGCGACGAAGAACCAGGTGTCGTAGCGGCGCGGTTCGAACTCGGGCGTGATCCAGCGCGCCCAGCCGCCCAGGAGGTCGCTGCGCAGCAGCAGGCCGCGCCGCACGAGGAAGTCGGCGAACGACAGTTCGCGGCTGACGAGGGCGGCTCTCTCGGCCTCCCACTCGGGGCCCGTGGTGTCCGCGACGACCGTGCCGGGGGTGGGCCCGGCCAGCAGCACCCCGGCCTCCTCGAAGGTCTCCCGGACCGCGGCGCACACGATGGCCCGGGCGGAGGCGGCGTCCACGCCCAGGCTACGGGCCCACTCGGCGGGGGGCGGTCCGGCCCAGGGCACGTCTCCCCGCTCGTCGCGCGGGTCGACGGAGCCGCCCGGATACGCGTACGCGCCTCCGGCGAAGGCCATGGAGGCGCGTCTGCGCAGCATGTGGACGGCGGGGCCGCCGGCTCCGTCGCGCAGCAGCAGGACGGTCGCGGCGCGGCGGGGGCTCACGGGGTGCAGCTCCCCGCGCGTGAGCGCTCTGATCCGGTCCGGCCACTCCGGCGGGTACCACTGGCCGTTCGAAGTCGACATGGCCGGATGCTATGCGCTCACGCGCGGATGTTCGAGGGGACGAGGCCCACGGCGGACCGGGGCGGGGCAGCGGACCGGGGCAGGCGGGGCCGGGCCCTCGCAGCACCTGGGCCGGTCCGAAACCCCGAGTCCGACCCGATCAGACCGGATCCCACCGGATCAGGACCGGTCAGACTCCACCGGAGCCCGTCAGACCCCGTCAGACCGGAAACGGTTCCGGATCGGTCCCGTCTCAGTGCCGTCTCAGTCCCGGACCTCGACCACGAACTCGACCTCGACCGGCGCGTCCAGCGGCAGCACCGCGACGCCCACGGCCGAGCGGGCGTGCACGCCCTTCTCGCCGAGGACCTCGCCGAGCAGCTCGCTGGCGCCGTTGAGGACACCCGGCTGGGCGGTGAAATCGGGGGCGGAGGCGATGAAGCCGACGACCTTCACCACGCGCACGATCCGGTCGAGATCGCCGATCACCGACTTGACGGCGGCCAGGGCGTTGAGCGCGCAGGTCGCCGCGAGCTCCTTGGCCTGCTCGGCGCTGACCTCGGCGCCGACCTTGCCCGTCAGGGGGATGGAGCCCTTGACCATGGGCAGCTGACCCGCCGTGTACACGTACGCCCCGGAGCGCACGGCCGGCTGGTAGGCGGCGAGCGGCGGCACGACGTCCGGCAGGGTCAGCCCGAGCTCGGCGAGCCGGCTCTCGACGGCGCTCACGGCTTCGGCCGCTTGAGGTAGGCCACCAGCTGCTCGGGGTTGTTCGGCCCCGGGACGACCTGGACGAGCTCCCAGCCGTCCTCGCCCCAGGTGTCCAGGATCTGCTTGGTCGCGTGCACGAGCAGCGGCACGGTGGCGTATTCCCATTTGGTCATAGGCCGACTGTAATGCCTCGCGCCGACAGCCTCGGCCGGGCCCGTCCGCGCGGGCGTCCTCATGTCGCCACCTGCCGCCACGGGGCCGCCGGAAAGGAATTAGGCTCCGAATCATGAGCAGGCTCCATGTCGTCAGCGGCAAGGGCGGAACCGGCAAGACCACGGTCGCCGCGGCACTCGCGCTTGCCCTCGCCGCCGAGGGCAAACGCACTCTCCTGGTGGAGGTGGAAGGCCGGCAGGGCATCGCCCAGCTGTTCGAGACGGAGGCGCTGCCCTACGAGGAGCGCAAGATCGCGGTGGCTCCGGGCGGGGGCGAGGTGTTCGCCCTGGCCATCGACGCGGAGCGGGCGCTCCTCGACTACCTCCAGATGTTCTACAAGCTCGGCAGCGCCGGCCGGGCGCTCAGGAAGCTCGGCGCCATCGATTTTGCGACAACCATCGCGCCCGGGCTGCGCGACGTCCTGCTCACCGGCAAGGCCTGCGAGGCGGTGCGGCGCAAGGACCGCACGGGCCGCTTCGTCTACGACCACGTCGTCATGGACGCTCCGCCCACCGGTCGCATCACCCGCTTCCTCAACGTGAACGACGAGGTGGCCGGCCTCGCCCGGATCGGCCCGATCCACAACCAGGCGCAGGCGGTCATGCGGGTGCTCAAGTCGCCCGAGACGGCCGTGCACTTCGTGACGCTGCTGGAGGAGATGCCCGTCCAGGAGACGTGCGACGGCATCGCGGAGCTCCGCGCGGCGAACCTCCCCGTGGGCGGCGTCGTCATCAACATGGTGCGGCCGGAGATCCTGGACGCCGCGGCCGTGGAGGCCGCGGCGAACGGTCAGCGGGCCGCCGTGGCGCAGGCCCTGGCGCACTCCCTGGAACGCACCGGCTTCGGCGGCGCACGCCATCCCGGTCTTGCCGAGCAGCTCGTCGATCCGCTGCTGGCCGAGGCCCGCGAGCACGTCGAGCGGCTCGCCCTGGAGCACCGCGGCCGCGCCGGCATTGCGGAGCTCGGCCTCCCCACGTACGAACTGGAACTGCTCGGCGACGGCGTCGACCTGGCGGGCCTGTACCGCATGGCGCGCGAACTGCGGAAGCAAGGAGTGGCCCGTTGACCGCACACCCGTCGACCGCACCGGTGCCGGCCCAGCGGAAGGGCATCGACGCCGCGTCCGTCCTGGCCGTCGACCCCGTCCTGGACGATCCCCGCACGCGCATCGTCGTGTGCTGCGGTTCCGGCGGCGTCGGCAAGACGACCACTGCGGCGGCCCTCGGCCTGCGGGCGGCGGAGCGCGGCCGGAAGGTCGTCGTTCTGACGATCGACCCGGCGCGCAGGCTGGCGCAGTCGATGGGCATCGAGGAGCTCGACAACGTGCCCCGCCGGGTGCCCGGCATCGACGCGTCCGCCGGTGGCGAGCTGCACGCCATGATGCTCGACATGAAGCGGACCTTCGACGAGATCGTGGAGGCCCACTCCGACAAGGAGCGCGCCCGGGCGATCCTCGAGAACCCCTTCTACCAGTCCCTGTCGGCCGGCTTCGCGGGCACGCAGGAGTACATGGCCATGGAGAAGCTCGGCCAGCTGCGCTCAGGCGACGAGTGGGACCTGATCGTCGTGGACACCCCGCCGAGCCGCTCCGCGCTCGACTTCCTGGACGCTCCGGGGCGCCTCGGGTCGTTCCTGGACGGCAAGCTCATCAAGCTGCTGGTGGCGCCGGCGAAACTCGGCGGGCGGGCCGGGATGAAGTTCCTGGGCGTCGGCATGTCGGTGATGAGCGGGCCGCTGAACAAGCTGATGGGGGCCCAGCTCCTGCGGGACGTCCAGACGTTCGTGGCAGCCATGGACACCATGTTCGGCGGCTTCCGCACGCGCGCGGATGCCACATACCGCCTGCTGCAGGCACCCGGTACGGCCTTCCTCGTCGTCGCGGCGCCGGAGCGGGACGCCCTGCGCGAGGCGGCGTACTTCGTGGAGCGGCTGGCCGCGGAACGGATGCCGCTGGCCGGGCTCGTCCTCAACCGGGTACATGGCAGTGCGGCCGGTCAGCTCCCGGCGGACCGGGCGCTCGCCGCGGCCGAGTCCCTGGCGGAGGGGCTTGCGGAGGGCCTTACGGAACGGCTTCCGGAGCGGTCGGCGGAGGCTCCGGAAGCGCCCCCGGAAGGAACATCGGAAAATCTTGCCGACGGCGGCATTGTGGATCGTGAGAGCGGGCAAGCTGGCTCACGTACCGCCCGCGTCGCAGGAACCGGCGCTCCCACGGTCCCGTCCCCTCCCGAGAGCGGCCTCCCCCAGCCTGCGTCCTCAGGAGATCCGGACACCGATCCGGGCACAGCAGCTTCAGCTTCAGCGCCTTCAACACCGTCAACCGCTTCGGCGGCTTCAACGTCTTCACCGTCTTCAACGCCGTCGACGTCTTCAGCAGCGGACGACGCGTCGAAGACCGCGGCCGGTCTGCTGAGGCTGCACGCCGAGCGCATGCAGGTGCTGGCCCGCGAGCGGCGCACGCGTGACCGCTTCACCGCTCTGCACCCCGAGGTCGCGGTGGCGGAAGTGGCCGCCCTGCCCGGTGATGTGCACGACTTGGCGGGACTGCGGGAGATCGGCGAGCGCCTCGCCGCCCAGCCCGCTGCCACCGCCCCCGTGGACGCCCCGGCCGCTGCGGGCGCCGACGCGGAGTAATGGCCCTGCCCGGGTCCTGCCCGGGGTCCTACCCGACGGCGGCGTAGTCGCCGTACTCGTCGTCGCCCAGGGAGAGGATGCCCGCCCCGCGCTCGTATTCCGTGCGGGCGGTCTCCAGGAGCCTGCGCCAGGAGGTGACCGTCGGCCTGCGCCGCAGCAGCGCCCTGCGCTCGCGCTCGGTCATCCCGCCCCACACGCCGAACTCGACGCGGTTGTCCAGCGCATCCGCCAGACACTCCGTGCGCACCGGGCATCCGGTGCATACCGCCTTGGCCCTGTTCTGTGCAGCGCCCTGAACGAATAGTTCATCCGGATCGGTAGTGCGGCAGGCTGCCTGCGCACTCCAGTCGGTTACCCAGCCCATGCTGGCGCCGTCCTCTCCCGAATCGGGGCTCCCCCACGGCGGCAGCGGCATATTCACCGTTGCCAGTTGAGGACGTTACGGAAGGCGGGCAGGGGGCAACACCCCCTTCGGGCCCAATCTTGGATGGCCCGAACGGACTATGCGTACGCGGCAGATCACCCAACGGAGTGAGCGGACGACATTACCGACTAACCCGTCATATCGGGGCACGTCACCCGGGTCGCATAACCCAGAGGGTGACACCGACGGCAATACGGACACCTCTCATCACCCACAAGAGTGAGAGTGGAGATGATGCTGAATCACACCGCAGTGACTGGCGTGAAACAGCGTAGGCGAACACACGGGCGTCTGTCCGCCGAATGAGAACGTAGGCTTCCCTCCATGGGTAAGAAGCGCTCGGGCGAGGGGTCCAACAGGACCCGGATGGCCGCCAAATTCCTCGGTGTCAGCGTGCTCTCCGGAGCGGTTCTGGCGGGCCTGGCCCTGCCTGCCGTCGGGGCTTTCGGCCTGGTGGCCAAAGAGTCGGTCGAAGGGTTCGACGAGATCCCGGCCAGTATGAAGACCCCACCGCTCAGCCAGCGCACCACAATCCTGGACGCCGAGGGCGGTGAAATCGCCAAGGTCTACTCCAGAGACCGTACGGTCGTACCGCTGAACGAGATCTCCCCGTACATGCGGAAGGCGATCGTCGCCATCGAGGACGCGCGCTTCTACGAGCACGGCGCAATCGACCTCAAGGGCGTCCTCCGCGCGGTCAACAAGAACGCACAGTCGGGCGGCGTCTCCGAGGGCGCCTCCACGCTCACCCAGCAGTACATCAAGAACATCTTCGTGGAGGAGGCCGGCGACGACCCCGACAAGGTCGCCGTCGCCACGCAGCAGACCCTCGGCCGCAAGGTCAAGGAGCTGAAGTACGCCATTCAGGTGGAGAAGGAGCTCGGCAAGGACCGGATCCTCAACAACTACCTGAACATCACCTTCTTCGGGCAGCAGTCCTACGGCGTCGAGGCCGCCTCCCAGCGCTACTTCAGCAAGCGCGCGAAGGACCTCACCCTGGCCGAGTCGGCGATGCTGGCCGGCATCGTGCAGTCGCCGAGCCGCTACGACCCCGTCAACGCCCCGAACGAGGCCACCAAGCGCCGCAACACCGTGCTGCAGCGCATGGCCGAGCTCAAGGTCGTGACCCCCGAGGAGGCCGCGGCCGCCAAGGCCGAGCCCCTCAAGCTGAAGGTCACCCGGCCCAAGAGCGGCTGCATCACCGCCGTCAGCGGTGCGGGCTTCTTCTGCGACTACGTCCGCGAGGTCTTCCTCAAGGACCCGGTCTTCGGCAAGACCAAGGAAGCGCGCGCCAAGCGGTGGAACGAGGGCGGCATGACGATCCGCACCACCCTCGACCCGCAGACGCAGAAGTCGGTCCAGAAGTCGATCACCGACCACGTCTACCAGTCGGACCCGGTGGCCACCGCGATCTCGATAGTGCAGCCCGGCACCGGCAAGGTGCTCGGCATGGGCCAGTCGCGCCCGTACGGCTTCGGCGACCACCAGACGCAGATCAACCTCTCGGCCGACAAGAACCGGGGCGGGTCGAACTACGGCTTCCAGACCGGCTCCACCTTCAAGCCGATCCTGGCGGCAGCCGCCCTGGAAGAGGGCATCTCGCCCAACAAGTCGTACTCGTCGCCCTACCAGATGCCCTACCCGGACACCGTGGACACGTGCACGGGCACCTGGAAGAACTCCGGCGGGGAGACCGTCAGCAACGAGAACCGGAGCGAGGTCGGCCCGTACGGGATGCGGGAGGCGACCGCCAAGTCGGTCAACACCTACTTCATCCAGATGATCGGTGACATCGGCACCTGCCCGGTGACGAAGATGGCGGCCAAGCTCGGCCTCAAGCCGGCCTCCGGCGCCGACATGGACCAGGTGCCGTCGATCGCGCTCGGCACGCAGGGCATGTCCCCGCTCACCATGGCCGCCGCCTACGCGGCCTTCGCCAACGGCGGCACGTACTGCACGCCCGTCCTGATCAACGCGGCCACCGGCCCGAACGGCAAGAGCCTGCCGGTGCCGAAGAGCAAGTGCTCGCGAGCGATGTCCGAGCAGACCGCCGACACGGTCAACACGCTCCTCAAGGGCGTCGTCGAGGACGGTACGGGCAAGGAGGCCGGTCTGGACGGCCGCGACAGCGCGGGCAAGACCGGTACGACGGACGGCCGCAAGGCCGCCTGGTTCGTCGGATACACGCCGAACATGGCCGGTGCGGTCTGGGTCGGCGGCCCGGGCAAGGACGTCGAGATGGAGAACATCACCATCGGCGGCCAGTACCACGACAAGGTCTACGGCGGCGACACCCCCGGCCCGATCTGGCGCGACGCGATGGCGGGCGCCCTGGAGGGCAAGGAGGCCCCGACCTTCGACACCGTGGCGGTCGGCGGTGGCGAGCGCGGCGACGGCGGCAAGGGCAGCGGCGGCGGGCGCAAGACCAAGCCGGGCACCGGCGGCAACAAGCAGGGCGGCGGAAACAGCAAGCCGGGCGGCACCGGCAAGACCGGTGGCACCACCGGGCG
>NZ_JBPQTS010000005.1:0-85469 GCF_051386455.1 Streptomyces sp. URMC 124 | reverse complement strand
CGCCCCCGCCCTCGCTCCCGACTCCGTCACCCCGCACTCCGCCACCGGGCACGAAGCGCTCGCCGGCCGCGACGTCGTCATCGTCGGCGGCGGCTCGGGCATCGGCCTGGAGGTCGCGCGCCGCGCCGCCGCGGCCGGGGCGCGCGTCGTGCTCGGCGGGCGGAGCGAGGAGAAGCTCGCCACGGCCGCGCGGTCGCTGGGGGACCGGGGCAGCTGGGCAGTGGTGGACACCACCGACAAGGAGTCGCTGGCCCGCTTCTTCGACGGCATCGACCGGATCGACCACCTCTTCACCCCGGCCGCCTCCTACCGGGTGGGCCCCATGCGCGAGTTGAGCGACACCGACGCCGAGAGCCCGTTCGTGTCGAAGTTCTGGGGCCAGTACCACGCCGTCAAGTGCGCGGCGCCCAAGCTCACGGAGGACGCCTCCGTCGTGCTGATGTCCGGCGCCGCGAGCGTACGCCCCCCGGCCGCCGCACCCGCCTACGTCGCCTGCAACGCGGCGATCGAGGGACTCGGCCGCGGGCTCGCCGTGGAGCTGGCGCCCGTGCGCGTCAACGTCGTCTCGCCCGGCACGGTCGACGGCAACCTGTGGGCGCAGCGCCCGGCCGAGGTGCGCGAGGCGAGCTTCGCGCAGTACGGCAGGGACAGCCTGCTGCGCCGGCCCGGGACGGAGGGCGAGATCGCCGCCGCGGTGCTCTTCCTCTTCACGAACACCTTCATGACCGGCTCGACGCTCTATCCGGACGGCGGGTACGCCCTGCGCTGAGTGCGCCGAATGGGCGGGGGCCCCGGGCCGTTCCCGGCCGGGGGCCCCGTTCGCTCACCCGGTGCTACGAGCCGCTGCCGAGCGGGCGGGTCAGCACCTCCATGTAGTGACCGGACGGGTCGGGAAAGTAGACGCCCCGTCCGCCGTCGTTGTGGTTGATCTCGTTCGGCCGGGTGCGGAACGGATCGGCCCAGTACGGCAGTCCGGCGTCCTTGATCCGCGCGAAGATGCCGTCGAAGTCCTCCTCCGGCACCAGGAACGCGTAGTGCTGCGGGGCGATCTCCTCGGGCCGGTCGCTGGTGGCGAAGTCCAGCGCGACGCCGTTTCCGGTGACGACGGGGACGAACGGCCCCATCTCCGGCGCGACCTCCAGGCCCAGGATGTGCGCCAGGAACTCGGCGGACTCCTTCTTGTCCCGGGAACGAACGATGGTGTGGTTCAACTCGACTGACACGATGCAATGCCTCCACAGGCATCTCCCGGACACCGGCCCCGCTCCCACCCGGATGGTGAAAGCGACCGGTGCCCGAAACGACCATAATCAGCCGTCCGCCGCGATGTCATGGGGCTTCGGACCTACTCCGGCCCGGTCCGGCCTACTCCGGAGGACCGGTCCGCAGACCGGTCCGCAGACCTGCGTCAGTGCCCGCGCGCGATCCACTCCGGCAGCGCCGGTGCCTCCCCGTCGACCGTCGTGTTCTCCCCGTGGCCCGTGCGCACCACCGTGCCCGGCGGGAGCGACAGCAGCCGCTTGCGGATCGAGTCGATGATGGTGGGGAAGTCCGAGAAGGACCGCCCTGTCGCGCCCGGCCCGCCGTGGAAGAGCGTGTCGCCGGTGAAGACCGTGCCCAGCGCCGGGGCGTAGAGGCAGACGCCGCCGGGGCTGTGGCCGGGGGTGTGCAGCACCGTCAGCTCCACGCCCGCCACGGACAGCACCCGGCCGTCCGTCAGGTCCCCGTCGGGCGCCGTCTCCGGGTGGGTCTGATCCCACAGCACCCGGTCGTCCGGGTGGAGCAGGACCGGGGCGCCCGTGCGCGCCGCGAGCGCGGGCGCCGCGTCGATGTGGTCGTTGTGCGCGTGGGTGCACAGGATCGCGACGAGCCGGCGGTCGCCGACCGCCGCCGCGATCGCCTCGGCGTCGTGGGCCGCGTCGATGACGACGGCCTCCCGGTCGTCACCCACGATCCAGACGTTGTTGTCGACCTCCCAGACACCGCCGTCCAGGGCGAACACCCCGGAGGTGATCAGGTGTTCGACGCGGGCCTTCCCGCCCTCGGGCGCCGTCTCCGCCGCGGTCACAGCAGCACCACCGAGCGCAGCACCTCACCCTTCTCCATCCGGTGGAACGCCTCCTCCACCTCGTCCAGCGCGATCGTCTCGCTGACGAACGCGTCGAGGTCGAGACGGCCCTGCAGGTAGAGGTCGATCAGCAGGGGGAAGTCCCGGGAGGGCAGGCAGTCGCCGTACCACGAGGACTTCAGCGCACCGCCGCGTCCGAAGACGTCCAGCAGCGGCAGCTCCAGCTTCATCTCCGGCGTGGGCACGCCCACCAGCACCACGGTCCCGGCCAGGTCGCGCGCGTAGAAGGCCTGGCGGTACGTCTCCGGCCGGCCGACCGCGTCGATGACGACGTCGGCGCCGAAGCCCCCGGTCAGCGACCGGATCGCCTCGACGGCGTCCACGGAGGAGGAGTTGACGGTGTGCGTGGCCCCCAGGCCCTTGGCCTGCTCCAGCTTGGCGTCGGAGAGGTCCACCGCGATGATCTTCGCGGCGCCGGCCAGCCGGGCCCCGGCGACCGCCGCGTTGCCCACGCCGCCGCAGCCGATGACCGCGACCGAGTCGCCCCGGCCCACCTGGCCGGTGTTGATCGCCGCGCCCAGGCCGGCCATCACGCCGCAGCCCAGCAGGCCGGCGGCCGCGGGCGCCGCGGCGGGGTCGACCTTGGTGCACTGCCCGGCCGCCACGAGCGTCTTCTCCGCGAACGCCCCGATGCCCAGCGCGGGCGAGAGCTCGGTGCCGTCCACCAGCGTCATCTTCTGCTGGGCGTTGTGCGTGTTGAAGCAGTACCAGGGACGGCCGCGCAGACACGCCCGGCACTGGCCGCAGACCGCGCGCCAGTTGAGGATCACGAAGTCGCCCGGGGCCACTTCGGTCACTCCGGCACCGACCGACTCCACCACGCCGGCGGCCTCGTGGCCGAGGAGGAAGGGGAATTCGTCGTTGATCCCGCCTTCCCGGTAGTGCAGGTCGGTGTGGCACACCCCGCACGCCTGGATCTTCACGACGGCCTCGCCCGGGCCGGGGTCCGGGACGAGGATCGTCTCGACCCGCACGGGATCGCCCTTGCCTCGTGCGATGACACCGCGTACTTCTTGCGCCATGGGGGTGCTGCCTTTCTCGGTGGTCGGATCTTGTGGTCGGACCGTCCCCCACTCTGCGGGGGAAAACGGTCCGTGTCCAACATCCCTGCCCGATCACATTCAGCAGTCCTGCTGATCAGTCAGGTGCCGGGCGTGCTCAGGCCTGCCGTTCCGTCATGGCCAGCAGCGCCCGCGCGGCCGCGGTCGGCTTGCCCGCCGCCGGCACGGCCACGGCCACCTTCCACAGCGTCGGCCCCTCCAGCGGCACCGCACTGAGCCCGCGCGCCTGCTCCTTGACCGTCACCGGGCGCGGCACGACCGCCGCGCCCAGGCCGCGCGAGACGAGGTCGAGGAGCGTGTAGACGTCGTTGACCTGCAGCGCGACCTTCCGGGCCACGCCCGCTTCGGCGAACGCGAGGTCCGCGGCCCGGCGGGCGCCCCAGTCCGGGTGGAGGTCCACGAACACCTCCCCGGCCAGCCGCGCCAGGGGCACCGGCCCGCTGAGCCCGGCCAGCGGGTGGTCCGCCCGGCACAGCAGCATCAGCGGCTCCTCCGCGACGGGCCGCAGCCGCACCCCCTCGTGGAGGCCGTCGTGCACGACGAACGCCACGTCGAGCTCACCGCGCCGCACCTGCTCCAGCAGCCGGCCCGAGCCCGCCTGCTCCATGTGCACCTCCACCTGCGGGTGCAGCGCGTGGAAGGAGGCCAGCAGCGCGGCGGCGTCGACCGTGCCCATGCACTGCTCGGTCCCCACCGAGAGCGTGCCGCCCATCAGCCCCTGCACCGCCGCGACGGCCTCCCGGGCCGCCGCCGCGCACGCCAGCGTCCGCCGCGCCTCCACGAGCAGCGCGCGCCCGGCGTCCGTGAGCCCCACCCGCCGCGTCGTCCGCAGGAACAGCTCGGCCCCCAGCTCCCGCTCCAAGGCCCGCACGGAGGCCGACACCCCCGACTGCGCCACCCGCAGCCGCTCCGCCGCGTGCGTGAAGTGCTGCTCCTCGGCGACGGCGACGAAGTGTTCGAGGTGTCTGAGTTCCATGATTCAGCATCGTAAGTGCTGGATCACGGCCTTCTCGCGGGGCCCGGAGGCCGTGCCGGGGGCGTGTGCCCCCGGCATCGCCGCTCTGGCCGGGAGAGGGTTCTTCCGGCGGGGCCCGTCGGCCATCTTCGGTTCCCGTCACACCCGCCCCAGCAGCGCTTCCCGGCCAACTCCTGCACCTGCGGAACCTGTGCCTCCCAGCCCACACCTGCTCCGGAGGCCTCAGCCGCCTTCTCGTGTGTGGCCGGTCCTCTCCCTGCGGTGCAGTCAGGACGCGAAGGGCCTGTCTACTCTCCCGGGCCATGCGCAGATCACTGCTCGGACGCCTCGGCGCGTCCGCCACCCTCGCCTCTGTCGTCGCCCTGACGGGCCTGGCCCAGCCGGCCTCCGCCGCCGACACCCCTCCGATGACGGTCACCGTCGACAAGGCGTCCGCGACGCCCGGGTCCACGGTCAGCATCACGCTGAAGTTCACCAACGACCAGTCCACGAACACCCAGTTCGTGTACCAGTCCATACAGCCGACGTGGGCCACCTCGCAGGACCCCGCGCTGAAGTACGCGTTCGCCTCCTGCACCGGCGACGTGACCAGCTGCAACGTCACGGGCAAGCAGAGCGGCTCGATGAACTACGCCGTGCCGATCCTCCCCGGCGCCAGCCGCACCGTGACCCTGACGTACAACGTCGCCGCCGACTCGGCGTGCGGCCCGAGCCGCCGCATCGAGTTCTACACCTACCTGTACTACGAGTACCAGGGCGGCCAGGCCAAGAAGGACGGCGTCAACTCGGTCGGCACCGACATCGCCTGCGCGACGCCGGGGGCCCTCGCGAAGACCGCCCGCACCGGGCACTGACCCACGCTGGACCCTCGCCGCACCAAGCCGTAGGTCCGGCCCGGCCAGGAGCGCGCCCTGGCCGGGCCCGGGCGCGCCCCCGCCGTCCGGCCCGTCCGTCCGGCTCGCCCGCTCAGTCCGCCGCCAAGTGCTCCGCGAAGAACGCCTCGATGCGCCGCCAGGCGTCCGCTGCCGCCGCCGGCTCCGGGCCGATGCCCATGACCGCGCGCATCACCGGACGCAGCAGGGGCGGCACGTTGTCGACGTGGTTGAGGAACGAGTGCCCCGCGCCGGGATAGACCTTGACGTCGTGCGGAACGCCCGCACGCTCCAGCGCCTTGCGCAGCGGCTCCGCGTACCCCCGGAACGCCCGGTCCTCGGCGCCGTAACTGGCGATCACCGGGCAGGCCCCCCGCATCGCCTCCTCCAGATCGTCCGGCGGACGCCCGTAGTTGGCCGCGGCCGCGTCATAGCCACCCCGCCCCGCCAGGACGAGCGCGTAGCCGCCGCCCATGCAGAACCCGATGACGCCGACCTTGCCCGTACAGCCGGGGTCGGCCAGCAGCCGCTGCCGGGCGGCCTCGATCTCCCCGAAGACCGGGCCGCGGCCGGACATCAGCGACCGCATCGCCGGCACCAGGCAGCGGTAGGGGGAGCGGCCGCGGTAGAGATCGGGCATCAGGGTCAGGTAACCCGCCTCGGCCATGCGCTCGTTGAGCCGCCGGTTGACCGCGTCGGCGCCCGCGGCCTCGAAGACGACGACCACGCCCGGGCGGGGCTCCTCCCCGGGCGGGCGCGCGAGATAGCCACGGAGCCCCGGGGCTCCGCCGTGCCGGACGCTGAGCTGTGACAGATCAACGAGTTCGGTCATCCCGTGACGTTATGTCAAGGAACCTTGTCTCCGCCATCGAACGCCGGCGCAGACGTAGCCGGACACCGGGGGCGGGGGCCTGCCGCGGGAAGCCCCCGTCGTGCCGGTCCCGGCGCCGGGACGGACCAGGCGCCGGGCACCGCAGTACGCCTACCCCCGGGGCCTCAGGCGCCCTCGGCCGGGGCCTGGTTCCAGGCGCCCGTGACCGCCGCGACCACCACCGAGCCGATGACGACCAGCCGGTGGGTCAGCGCGTCGAGCTGCTGGCGCTGGGCCGGGGGGAGGTGCCACTCCTCCCACCACGTCACCTGTTCCTGGGTGCGCGGCGCGGGCGACTCCGCCGCCCACGCGTCGCGCAGGTGCGCGGCGAGCGGCGCGACGGCGCGGGCGTGCTCGGCGTAGGCGGTGATCAGCGCGGTCATGTGGCTGGTCGGCAGGTGGGCGTACCACTGGTTGCGGACGTGCTCGGCGAGCGCCGCCACGTCCTCCAGCCACAGCACGTGCTGGGTGATCCACCCCTGGGGGTCGGTGCTGCGCGGCATGTCCGGCAGCAGGCGCGGCTCCACCGCGTCGCGGTGGGCGAGGAACGCACGGCCGAGGGCCAGCTCTTCCTCGTGAGGAATCCAGACGCGCTCGCCCAGGGCGACCGCGGCGGCATCGACAGCATCAACGGGATGGGTCATTTGATCACTTTACGGGTCTGAACGGAGCACTCCGCACCCGCCCGCCCGGGCGTACACGGCCTTCGGGTGGACGGGAGCGACTGCTGGGCGACGGGCGCAAGCGAGTGTATGCGCCGGGCGCACGCCCGTCCGACGGGGCATCATGGCCGCATGACGAGCCTCGGCCTTCCCGAGTCCATCCGCGCCTGTCTGTTCGACCTCGACGGCGTGCTCACCCGGACGGCGACCGTGCACGCGGCCGCCTGGAAGGAAATGTTCGACGCGTTCCTCAGAGCGCGGGACGGGGAGGGCTTCCGGCCCTTCGACGCGGTCGAGGACTACGACCGCTACGTGGACGGCATGCCCCGCGCCGACGGCGTGCGTTCGTTCCTCGCCTCACGGGGTATCCGGCTGCCCGAGGGAGATCCGGACGACCCGCCGGAGCGGGACACCGTCCAGGGCCTCGGGACCAGGAAGAACGCGATCGTCCTCGAGAAGATCAAGGAGATGGGCGTGGAGGCCTTCGAGGGCTCGGTGCGCTACGTGCACGCGGCCCGCGCCGCGGGCCTGCGCCGGGCCGTCGTCTCCTCCAGCGCCAACTGCCACGACGTGCTCGTGGCGGCGGGCATCGACGACCTCTTCGAGGTGCGGATCGACGGCGTGGTCGCCGCCGAGCGGCAGCTGCCCGGCAAGCCCCACCCGGACACGTTCCTGGAGGCGGCCCGGGAGCTGGGGGTGACCCCGGCTCAGGCGGCGGTCTACGAGGACGCGCTGGCGGGCATGGAGGCGGGCCGGGCGGGGGCCTTCGGCTACGTCGTCGGCGTCGATCGCGCCGGCCAGGCGGAGGCCCTGCGCAGCCACGGCGCGGACGTGGTCGTCCAGGATCTGGAGCAACTGCTGGGAGAGGCGGGCGAGCACACGTGATCACCCATCCGGCCTACGCCGTCGAGCCGTGGTGCCTGCGCGAGACCGAGCTGAACCTGGAGGTGCTGCCGCAGAGCGAGTCCGTCTTCGCCCTGGCCAACGGCCACATCGGCTGGCGCGGCAACCTGGACGAGGGCGAGCCGCACGGCCTGCCGGGCTCGTACCTGAACGGGGTGTACGAGCTGCGCCCGCTGCCGTACGCCGAGGCCGGGTACGGCTATCCGGAGTCCGGGCAGACGGTCATCGACGTCACCAACGGCAAGGTGATCCGGCTGCTCGTCGACGACGAGCCCTTCGACCTGCGCTACGGCCGGCTCGTCCACCACGAGCGGGTGCTGGACTTCCGCACCGGCCTGCTGGAGCGCACCGTGGAGTGGACGTCCCCCTCCGGCCGGACGGTGCGGGTGCGCTCGACGCGGCTGGTGTCCTTCAGCCAGCGGGCGGTCGCCGCCGTGGCCTACGAGGTCGAGCCGGTCGACGGCGACGCGCGGATCGTCCTGCAGTCGGAGCTGGTGGCCAACGAGCAGCTGCCCCGCACCGGCGGGGACCCCCGGGTGGCGGCGGTGCTGGAGTCGCCGCTCGTCCCCGAGGAGCACTCGGCCGAGGAGGGGGTGCTGCGCCTGGTGCACCGGACCCAGCGCAGCGGCCTGCGCGTGGCGACCGCCGCGGTCCACGCCGTGGACGGGCCCGAGGGCACGAAGACGTACTCGCGGAGCAGCGCGGACCTCAGCCGGTACACCGTCACCTCGGTGCTGCGGCCGGGGCAGCGGCTGCGGCTGGAGAAGACCGTCGCCTACGGCTGGTCGGGCGTCCGCTCGCTGCCGGCGATGCACGATCAGGTGGACGCGGCGCTGGCGGGCGCGACGAGCACCGGCTGGCGGGGGCTGGTCGCCGAGCAGGAGCAGTACCTGCGGGAGTTCTGGGAGCGCGCGGACGTCGAGGTCGACGGCGACGCCGAGATCCAGCAGGCCGTGCGGTTCGCGCTCTTCCACGTGCTGCAGGCGGGGGCGCGGGCGGAGTGCCGGGCCATCGCCGCCAAGGGGCTGACCGGCCCGGGCTACGACGGCCACAGCTTCTGGGACACCGAGACCTTCGTCCTGCCGGTGCTCACGTGCACCGCGCCCCTTGCGGCGGCCCAGCCGCTGCGGTGGCGCCACGCCACCCTGCCGGCGGCGCTCAACCGGGCCCAGCAGCTGGGGCTGAAGGGCGCCGCCTTCCCGTGGCGGACCCTCAACGGCGACGAGTGTTCGGCGTACTGGCCGGCCGGCACGGCGGCCTTCCACGTCAACGCCGACATCGCGGACGCCGTGGTGCGCTACCTGCTGGCCACGGGCGACACCACCTTCGAGCGGGAGGTCGGCCTGGAGCTGCTGGTCCACACGGCGCGCCTGTGGCGCTCCCTGGGCCACCACGACCACCAGGGCCGGTTCCACATCGACGGGGTGACGGGCCCCGACGAGTACAGCGCCATCGCCGACGACAACGTCTACACGAACCTGATGGCGCAGCAGAACCTGCGGGTGGCCGCGGACGTGGCCGAGCGCCAGCGCGACCTGGCCGCCGGCCTCGGCGTGGACGACGAGGAGACGGCGGCGTGGCGGGACGCGGCGGCGCGCATGGTGCTTCCCTACAACGAGGCGCTCGGCGTGCACGAGCAGTCCAACGGCTTCACCGGTCACCAGCTGTGGGACTTCGCAGGGACGTCACCCGAGCAGTACCCGCTGATGCTGCACTTCCCGTACTTCGACATCTACCGCAAGCAGGTGATCAAGCAGGCGGACCTCGTTCTTGCGATGTACCTGCGCGGGGACGCCTTCACCGAGGAGCAGAAGGCCCGGAACTTCGCCTACTACGAGCCGCTGACGGTGCGCGACTCCTCGCTGTCCGCCTGTGTCCAGGCCGTGATGGCGGCCGAGGTGGGCCAGCTGCGGCTGGCCTATGACTACCTCGGCGAGGCCGCGATGATGGACCTGTCCGACCTGGAGAGCAACACGCGCGACGGCGTGCACATCGCCTCCCTGGCGGGCACCTGGATCGCGCTGGTCGCGGGCTTCGGCGGGATGCGCCACTGCGACGGCACGGTCACCTTCGCGCCGAAGCTCCCGGAGCAGCTGGGCCGCCTGGCGTTCACGGTGCAGGTGCTGCAGCGCCGGCTGCGCGTCGAGATCAACGGGCAGAGCGCGACGTACGAGCTGGTGGACGGCGAGGCCCTGGAAGTCGAGCACTACGGGGAGCCGCTGAGGCTGGAGCGGGGCGCGGTCGTGAGCCGGAAGGTGCCGCACATCCCCGACACGCCCGCACCGGCACAGCCCGCGGGGCGGCAGCCGGCGCACCGCGGCTGGGCCCCGGGGAGGCAGGAGGGCGGGGCGGCGGAGATGTGAGGGACCGGTCCGAATGCCGCACTACCGGCCCCGCCCCCGCGTTCGGACAATGATCTGCATGTCCGATGACTGCATGTCCGATGACTGCGCGTCCGATGCCTTCCCGTCCGCCGGCCCAGCGTCCGCCGGCTCAGCGACCGGCGAGGGGGACAACCCTCTGCGCCGGCTCTCCCTCGACGAACTGCGGCGCCGTACGAGCGCGAAGTGGCGCACCTATCCGCCGGACGTCCTGCCGCTGTGGGTGGCCGAGATGGACGCGATGCCGGCCGGCGCGGTGACGCGGGCCCTCACCGGGGCGCTGGCCCTGGGCGATACGGGCTACCCCTCCGGGTCGGGGTACGCCGAGGCGCTGGACGCCTTCGCCAGGAAGCGCTGGGGCTGGGACGGCGTGGTCCCCGGGCGGACGGCGACCGTCGCGGACGTGATGCGCGGCTCGGTCGAGATGCTGAAGCTGGTGACCGGGCCGGGCGACGCCGTCGTCGTGAACCCTCCCGTCTACCCGCCGTTCTTCGGCTTCGTGGAGCACGAGGACCGGCGCGTGGTGGAGGCCCCGCTGGGCGCGGACGGGCGGCTGTGCACGAGCGCCCTGGAGGCGGCGTTCGCGCGGGCGACGGCGGGCGGGCGGCGGGCCGCGTACCTGCTGTGCAACCCGCACAACCCGACCGGCACGGTGCACACCCGCGCCGAGCTGACGGCGGTGGCGGAGCTCGCGAACGGCTACGGGATACGCGTCGTCGCCGACGAGATCCACGCGCCGCTGGTGCTGCCCGGCGCGCAGTACGTGCCGTACCTGTCGGTGCCCGGTGCCGAGGACGCCTTCTGCCTGCTGTCGGCCTCCAAGGCCTGGAACCTGGCGGGCCTCAAGGCGGCCGTCGCCGTCGCGGGCCCGGCCGCGGCGGACGACCTGGCCCGGCTGCCGCAGGTCGTCAGCCACGGCCCCAGCCACTTCGGGGTCGTGGCCCACACCGCGGCGCTGCGGGAGGGCGGCGGCTGGCTCGACGCCGTGCTGAGGGCGCTGGACGACAACCGGCGGCTGCTGGGCGAGCTGCTGGAGCACTACCTGCCGGACGTGCGCTACCTGCGCCCCCAGGGCACGTACCTGGCGTGGCTCGACTGCCGCGCGCTCGGGCTGGGCGACGACCCCGCGGCCGCCTTCCTGGAGCGCGGGCGGGTCGCGCTGAGCGGCGGCCTCCTCTTCGGCACCGGAGGGGCGGGGCACGTGCGGCTGAACTTCGCCGCCTCGCCCGAGGTGCTGACCGAGGCGGTGCGCCGGATGGCGGCGGCCGCGGGGCGGTGATCGCGGGACGGTGACCGCGGGGCGGTGATCGCCGGGCGCTGCCCGCCCGGCGAATTCGATCTTGACAACACCGGCGTCGTAACTGAAATAGTTACACCGCCGCCGGAGAACCGCCCGACGAATCGAGGAGGATCCGATGGCTGCGAACAGCCGGCTCACCGTGGCCGTCCACGTGCTCACCTGGATGGCGCTCGTGAAGGGCCGCGGCCGCGACGTGGTGACCTCGGATCAGGTCGCCGACAGCGTCAACACCAACCCGGTGGTCATCCGCAGGAGCCTGGGCGAGCTGCGCAAGGCCGGCCTGGTGGAGGCCCTGCACGGGGCCGGCGCGGGCTGGCGGCTGCTGCGCGAGGCGGACGGCATCACCTTGCTGGACGTCTACCGCGCGGTGGAGACCGAGCCGCTGTTCGCCCTCCACCGGGGGGAGCCCAACCAGAAGTGCCCGGTCGGCGCGGGCATCCGGCCGGCGCTGGAAGAGGTCTACGACGGGGCCGAGGCGGCCGTGCGCGGCGCCCTCGGCAGCACCTCGATCGCCGACGTCCTGCGGGACACGCTGGCCGGCCGGGCCGGCTGAGGGCCGGAGCACCGGCCGCACACGAACGGACCAGGGGAGACGCATGCGCGCGATCCAGTACGAGAACCACGGCGGCTACGACGAACTCCGGCTGGTCGACCTGCCGGTGCCCGCGCCGGAACCCGGCCAGGCCCTGGTGCGCATCACCTACGGCACGGTCAGCCCGCTGGACGACACCGTCCGGGCGGGGCGGATGTCACCGGACCTCCACAAGCCGCTGCCGATCGTGCCCGGCGGGGCGGCCGTCGGCGTGGTGGCCGATCCGGGCACGTCGGGGCTGGCCGCGGGCGCCCGGGTGATGGTCTCCGGGCAGGGCCGCGGGCTGAGCGTCGACGGCACCTGGCGCGAGTACGTCGCGGAGCGCCCCGAGGCCCTCTCCCCCGTCCCCGACGAGGTGACGGACGCGCAGATGGCCGCCCTGATGGCGGGCGCCGGGCACGTGACCGGCTACCTCGCCCTGACCGAGCTGGCCGGGTTCCGGCCGGGGATGAGCGTGCTCGCCCCGGGCGTCGGCGGCGCGGTGGGCATGGGGACCGCCCAGGTGGCCGCCGAACTGGGGGCCTCCCTGGTGATCTCCACGGCCGGCAGCACCGCCAAGGCCGAACGGGCCCGCGCGGCCGGTTTCGCCCACGTCGTCGACCTCTCCCGGGAGACCCTGCGCGAGGGCGTCGCGCGCCTGACCGGCGGCAAGGGCGTGGACGTGGTCGTCGACGGCGTCGCCGGGCCCCTGCTCGGCGACGCCCTCGGCTGCCTGGCCCGGGGCGGGGACTACGTCTGCGTGGGCTACGCGGGCGGCACGCGCGGCACCGTCGACGTGACGGACCTGATCTGGCGGACCGCGCGGGTCCACGGCTACATGTTCGACATGTTCGCGCCGGAGACGGCGGCCGCCGCGCGCCGCACGGTGACCGGCTGGCTGGCCGAGGGCCGCTTCGACCCGGTCGTCGCCCGGGAGTTCCCCCTGGAGGAGGCCGCCCGGGCGCAGCGTCACCTCATCGAGGACCGGCCGTTCGGCCGCGTCCTGCTGAGGATCGCGGGAGACGGCCGGTAGGGCGGCGCGGGGTGAGGGGGCCGGCCCCCTCACCCCTGCTCACGGACGACGTTCTCCGCCTGGGGTCCCTTGGGGCCCTGGGTGACGTCGTAGGACACGCGATCGTTCTCGTACAACTCCTTGAAGCCTTGCGTCTGGATGGCCGAGAAGTGGACGAACACGTCCGGGCCGCCGTCGTCCTGCTCGATGAAGCCGAAGCCCTTGTCCGCGTTGAACCACTTCACCTTGCCTGTTGCCATGTGATTCCAGTCCTTCGTCCTTCTCGCACGACGCGACGGGCTCGACGCGCCGGCCGCGGCCGGTCACGGCCGGCCCGGTCCCTCACCTTTCCCCTCCCGGCGGGCGGAGATGCCCTCCGTTTCCCTCTCTTCACCCCTTCGGAGGGAATGCCGCCGCTTCCCGTCTCCCGTCCTCGTTTGCCCCCATTTGGCGGCGCGGCCCCGCTATATTCGACGCCGGAGCCACGGGCGCAGACGGCCGTCGCTCCGGGTGTCCGTGACCGCAGCGGCGGAAAGGACCACGTGATCGGCTCGTACGCGTACGCATCACTGCCGGAAGCGACCGCACGTCATCCCCTGGCCCCGGCTCGCGGCCTCTACAGCAGCGACTCCTGGCTGGAGCTGCTGCACGGCCACGGCCACCGTTACCGCTGGCTGCTGATGTGCGCGCGGGAGCGCGCCGCGGCCCTGACCCCCCTGACCGACGGCCCGGCCGTGCAGACCGCGCGCTACCACCCGGGCTTCCTCCTCCACGGACGGCTCCCGGCCGAGCACTGCGTCGTCGCCGGCCCCCGCACCGGCTACCTCAACGAGCTGCGCTACGGGCCGGAGAGACTGCCGGCGGACGAGGTCGCCGAGGGCCTGCTCACCCCCGGGGAGCGGGAAGCGGCGCCCGAAGCCGCCCTCCTGCCGTACCTGCCGAGCGGGCCCGCGGCCGCCTTCGAGACGGCGGGCCACCCGGTCGGCCTGATCGCCTGGGACGCCTGGCTCGACGTGCCCGCCACCGGCTTCGACGGCTACCTCGCCGGGCTGGAGAAGCCCCACCGCCACCAGGTGAAGGACGACCTGCGGCGGTACACCATGGCGGGCGTCGCCTTCTCCACCCGCCCGCTCACCGGCCCCGACGACGACACCGGCGACCTGCTGGCGCTGCACGAGCGCATGTACGGCTCCGCCTACGACCGGCCCGGCTCGCGCTTCTCCCGCTACCTGGCCCGCTGCGCCGAGCTCCCGGGCGCCTACGTCGTACGGGCCCGGCTCGCGGGCCGCACGGTCGGCTGCCACCTGGTCTTCCACTACCGCGACGTGCTGTGGGTGCGGCTGATCGGCGTCGACGAGTCCCGCCCCGGAACCCGCGGCTGCTACTTCGGCCTGATGTTCTACGAGCCGCTCCGGCTCGCCCACGAGCTCGGTGCCCGCGCCGTGCACCTCGGCATCGGCACCTCGCGGGCCAAGTCCCGGCGCGGCGCGCGGCTGGAGCCCCTGTGGACGGTGGCCGTCACCGCCCGGGGCCCGGCGCGCGAACGGGCGCAGGAGGGGCTCGCCGCCCGGGCCCTGGACCTGCCGGACCCCGCGCCCGAGGGCGACGGCCCCCCACCGGACTCGCCGTCGGCGTGGGCCCGGCCCTCGTGGGCGGGGTGACGGGGTGCCCCGCCCCCCGGCGTTTCAGCAGTTCGGCAGGGCGCCCTCCAAGCCCTCCGGGAGCGGGCCCGTGTGCACGATCCCGAGGCGCTGGGTGGCCCGGGTCAGGGCCACGTACAGGTCGCTCAGGCCGAACTCCGCCGGTTCCGCCACGATCACCGCGTCGAACTCCAGCCCCTTGGCCTGGCGCGGGTCCAGCAGGACCACCGGCCGCGTCAGGTCGGGGGAGGGGCCGTGGGCGGCGTCCGGGAGGGCCGCGGACAGGGCCGCGTGGTGCGGGCGCGGTGCGATGACCGCCAGGCGGCCCTCCGCCGGGAGTTCCTTCGCGACGGCCTCGGCGACCGCGTGCGCCAGGTCGCCGGTGCGCAGCGCCCACGGGCGCACGTCCGTGGAGCGGATCGAGCGCGGCGGCTCGAAGGACGGGTCGGCGGAGCGCAGCACGGCCGCCGCGACCTCCATGACCTCGGCGGGCGTCCGGTAATTGACGCCGAGCCGCACGTGCTCCCAGCGGTCCCCGACGTACGGCTCGAGGACCGTGCGCCACGCGCCGCAGCCGCCCGGCTCCGACGTCTGGGCGGGGTCGCCGACCAGCGTCATCGAACGGGTGGGACACCGGCGCATCAGCAGCCGCCACGCCATCGGCGACAGCTCCTGCGCCTCGTCCACGATGATGTGGCCGAAGGCCCACGTGCGGTCGGCGGCGGCGCGCTCGGCGGCGCTGCGGTGGTCCTCCTCCTCGTGGCGCTCGGCGAGCCGCTCGGCGTCGACGAGGTCGTGCGCGGCCAGCACCTCCGAGTCGTCGTCCTCCCGGTCCTCGAACTCCTGGGTGCGCGAGCCGTAGGACATGTCGAGCACGCCCTGGGCGTAGGCGACCTGCCGCTGCCGCTCGGCCTCGGCGGCGGCGCGGGCGGCCGAGTCGTCCTCGCCGAGCAGCTCGGCGGCCTCGTCCAGGAGCGGCACGTCGGCGGGGGTCCAGGCGCCGCCCTCGCGCCGGACGGCCGCGGCGTCGGCCTCCGGGAGGTGCACGGGGTCGGCGAGGTAGTCCGCGATCAGCTGCTGCGGCGTGAGCACGGGCCACAGCTCCTCGATGGCGGCATGCACGGCGCTGCTGGCCGCGATGGCCTTCCCGAGCTGGGCGACGTCGTCGGGGCCGAGGAAGTTGGGCCCGCCGTAGGGGTCCGCGCCTATGCGGTCGGCGAGCTGCCGGGTGAGCGCGTCGATGACGTGGAAGGCGAAGTAGGGGCGGGCGAGGTTGTGCGGCAGCTTCGTGGCGCGCGCGTGGTGCCGCGCGTCGGCGGCGATGTCCGCGTCCAGCAGCAGCTCGCCGTCCTCGTGGTCGATGACGATCACGGGGTCGGGAAGGGTCTGCCGGTCCCGTACGCAGGCCGCCAGGGCGCCGGCCATGGCCGCGCCGCCCTTGACCTCGGCGGCCCGCGGGGTGTCGGTCCCCGTCGCGGTCACGCCGGGGAAGAGCTCGCCGGGGGTGGCGAGCAGCACGCCCGTCTCGCCGAGCGAGGGCAGCACTTCCCCGATGTAGCCCAGGAACGCGGGGTTGGGCCCCACGATCAGCACGGCGCGCCGGGACAACTGCTCGCGGTGGGCGTAGAGCAGGTAGGCCGCGCGGTGCAGGGCCACGACCGTCTTGCCGGTGCCGGGCCCGCCCTCGACGACGAGGACGCCGCGGTGCGGGGCGCGGATGATGCGGTCCTGCTCGGCCTGGATGGTCTGCACGATGTCGTGCATCCGGCCGGTGCGGGCGGCGTCGAGGGCGGAGAGCAGCACGGCGTCGGCGTCGGAGCCCTCGTGGCCGGTGCGCTCGGTGTCGGCGAGGTCGAGGATCTCGTCGTGCAGGGCGGTGACGCGGTGGCCTTCGGTGGTGATGTGCCGCCTGCGGCGCAGCCCCATCGGGGTGTGCCCGGTGGCGAGGTAGAAGGGGCGGGCGACCTCGGCGCGCCAGTCGATGACGAGCGGGGTGCGCTCGGCGTCGTCCCGCCGGATGCCGATGCGGCCGATGTGGTGGTCGCGGCCGTCCCGGAAGGCGAGCCGGCCGAAGCACAGGCCCCGCTCGCCGGCGTTGAAGGCGGCGAGGAGGCCGGACTGCTCGGCCACCATGACGTCGCGCTCCAGCCGCGCCTGGAAGGTGCTGCCGCCCTGTGCGAGGGCCTGCGCCACGGACGCCTCGGCCCCGGCACGCAGCTCGGCCAGGCGTGCGTAGAGCAGGTCGATGAATTCTTGCTCGTTGCGCATGTCCGTGTTTGACAATTCAGCTCCCGCCGGGATATGATGGCCTCATAAAGCTTCCCCCTGCCGTGATTTCGCGTGGCAGGGAAACATTCAATATACGCAGAGAAATCCCCCGTCCGTCAATACGGCCGGGGGATTTCCTGTTTTCCGGAGCCTTCATGGCCTTCACCCGGCATGGCCCTCACCCGGTGAACAATTGCCGAAGCCTTGAGCCGAGTTCGTACACTCCGTAGGCGAAGGGCGCCCCGACCCACAGCCAGCTCAGCACGAGCACCGCCTTGCGCAGGGGTGTCACAGCCCCGCCCCCCTCTCCGGTACGGCCTCCGCCGGCGGGCGGCCCCCGCCGCCGGCCGGCTCGTGGTGCCGCGGGTGCACGGGCCGGATCAGCTCGTTGGCGGCGAAGCCCACGGCCAGCAGCCCGATCATGACCAGGAACGACGTGGTGTAGCGGTCGGCCCCCGTCCGGCCCGCGGACTTCCCCGCGTCCGCGACGGAGTTGACGATGAGCGGCCCGAGGATCCCGGCCGTGGACCACGCCGTCAGCAGCCGGCCGTGGACCGCCCCGACCTGGTACGTCCCGAAGAGGTCCTTGAGGTACGCGGGCACGGTCGCGAAACCGCCGCCGTAGAACGACAGCACCACCGCGGCGCACACGATGAACAACACCTTGGACGAATCGCCGGCGAGAGCGATGACGAGGTACATGAGCGCGCCCGCGCCGAGACAGAGCCGGTAGACGTTCTTACGGCCGGTGAAGTCGGAGGCGGAGGACCAGACGATCCGGCCGAGCATATTGGCGAGCGAGAGCACGCCGACGAATCCCGCGGCGGCGGCCGTGCCCACGGGGGAGGAGGTCTCCGCGAAGAAGTCCGTGACCATCGGGGCGGCCTTTTCCAGAATGCCGATGCCGCCCGTGACGTTCGCGCAGAGAACGACCCACAGGCACCAGAACTGCGGAGTGCGCAGGGCGCTGCGGGCCGACACCCGGGCGCCGGTGACGGACGCCGGGGACGGCGCACGGTCCGCCGCTCCCTGCGACGGCGGGGCATCGGGCGGCACACGCACCAGCAGCACGCCGAGCGTCATGAACACGGCGTACGCCAGCCCCATCGTCAGGAACGTCCGCGCGATGCCGGACGGATCCGCGCCGAAGTGCGAGAGCAGCGCGGCCGACCACGGCGAGGCAATGAGGGCGCCACCGCCGAAGCCCATGATGGCGATGCCGGTGGCCATGCCCGGGCGGTCGGGGAACCACTTGATGAGCGTGGAGACCGGCGAGATGTAACCGATGCCCAGCCCCGTCCCGCCGATCAGGCCGTAACCTACGACGACGAGCCAGTACTGGCGCGTGGCCGCCCCCAGGGCGGCCACCAGGAAACCCGACGAGAAGCACACGGCCGACACGGTCATCGCCCAGCGCGGGCCGTTGCGCTCCACGAGCGTCCCGCCGAACGCCGCCGACAGGCCGAGCATCACGATCGCCACCTGGAACGGCAGCGCCGAGGCCGTGCCGGACAAACCCAGCGAGGCCTCCAGCGGCGGTTTGAACACGCTCCACGCGTAGGCCTGGCCGATGGCCAGGTGAATGGACAGCGCAGCGGGCGGCACCAGCCAGCGGCTCCACCCCGGCGGCGCGACGACACCGGATCGGGCAGGCATGGACGGACGCTACAGCGTCCCGAGGCCCGCGCCCAGACCACGGGAGAACCGGCCGCCGGGGACCTGCGCACTTCACCGACAGCCGGGTTCATCGCCTGCGGGCGCACCGTGGCCGGTCGCGCAGTTCCCCGCGCCCCTTCGGGCGCGGCTCAGCCGGTGGTGACTCCCGCCGCGGTCAGCCAGCCGGTGAGCCGGGGAGCGGTCACCACGCCGCTGAAGCGGAAGCTTTCCTTGCCCTCGTGCAGCACGATCACGGTGGGCACGCCCATCGCGTCGAAGCGCCCCTGCGCCCAGCCGGCCCGGTCCACATCGATCCTCACACCGGTCAGGGCCCCGTCGCAGGCCTCGACCACCTCCTCCAGGACGGGGGTGAGCAGGGAGCACGGGCCGCACCACGGGGCGGTGAGGTCGACGAGGACGGGCACGGGCCCGGCGAGCAGCCGGTCCAGCTCGGCCTCGTCGGCGACCTCGCGCAGCACGCCGCGCTCCTGCGGCTCCTCGGCGTCCCCTTCTTCGAAGCCCTCCTCGTCCTCGAAGTCGCCGGTGTCCGCGGCCTCGGCGGCGGCGCGGGCGAAGAGGGCGGCGTTCTCCGGCGGGGCGGAGATGCCGTTGACGCTGAGCCCGGCGGCCAGCAGCCGCTCCAGCACGTCGAGGGCGAGGTCGTGGCCGGGGCGCTCGGCCACCGACACCTCGGCCAGGTGCGGTACGAGCGCGAGGAGGGCGTCGGCCAGGGCGTGGTCGACGCGCACGCCCTCGAAGGCGAGGGAGGCGAGGTGCGGCGCCCCGGCCAGGGCGGCCAGCGACCCGGGCTCGAACGCGGTGGTGCCGCTGAGGACGAGGGTGTCGAGGGAGCCGGCCGTCTCGGACCCGGCGAGGGCGGCCAGCCCCGCCCCGGTGAACCGGGGCGACTCCAGCACCAGATCGGTCAGTTCCGGCATGCCCGCGAGGGCCGCGACGCCCTCGTCGGTGAAGTCGCCCGACAGCACGAGCGTCTTCAGCGCCCGCTGCCCCCCGACGGCCCTGAGCAGGTCGTCGGTCGCGCCGCCGAGGTCGGCGACGACGAACGCGTCGGACGGCAGCCCCGCGAGGCCGTCCGCGAGGGCCGCCTTGTCGGCGGCCTCGGCGTCGGCCGCGTCGATCACGTAGACGAGCCGGGAGCCGGAGGACAGGGCCACCGGGCCGCGCGCCTCCATCTCCACGGGCTCGCCGCCGCCCTCTGTGTAGCGGACGAGGGTGCCGGGAAGGCCTTGCTCGGGGAACTCGATCAGACGTGCGCTCATGCGCCCATGCTAGGGGCCGTCACCCGTCGAGGCTGATGACCTGGACCGGGCAGGTCATGACGGCCTGGCGGACGTCGTCGTGCACCTCCTCCGGCGGCGCCTCCTCCAGGAGGACGACGATCCCGTCGTCGTCCTGGTCGAAGACGCGGGGGACGAGCATCGCGCACTGACCGGACCCCACGCACCGCGGGGCCTCGACGCTGACACGCATGGCGGGGAACCCCTCCTCGGAGCCGGTCACCAGGTGACGGGCAGTTCGTAGACGCCGTAGACCATGGCGTCGTCCTTGAACCGGAGCTCCTCCAGGGGCGCGGCCAGGCGCAGGCCCGGGATGCGGCGGAAGAGCGTGCCGTAGACGACCTCCAGCTCCACACGGGCGAGGTTCGCGCCGATGCACTGGTGGATGCCGTAGCCGAAGGCGAGGTGGCTGCGGGCGTCCTCGCGGTGGATGTCGAGGGTGTCGGGGTCGGGGAAGACGCTCTCGTCGTGGTCCGCGGAGTTGTTCAGGGGCAGGATGCCCTCGCCGGCGCGGATGGTGACGCCGCCGACCTCCATGTCCTCCAGGGCCACGCGCGCGGCGCCGGAGTCGGAGATGCTGAAGAAGCGCAGGAGTTCCTCGACGGCCCGGGGCATCAGCCCGGGGTCGGCCTTGACCGCCTCCAGCTGTTCGGGGTGCTCCAGCAGCGCCAGCACACCGAGGGCGATCATGTTGGCGGTCGTCTCGTGCCCGCCGACGAGCATCAGCCGCGCCATGGTCACGACGTCGGTGTGGTCGGCGATCCGCTCGACGCGGTTCTTCTCGATGAACCGGCTGATCAGGTCGTCGCCCGGCTGCTCCTCCTTGCCGGCCACCAGCCGGTCGAGGTAGCCGTCGAGCGCGTACACCGCCGCCCCGTAGTCCTCGGGGGCGGCGTCGTGGTTCATCATCATCGCCGACCACTCCTCGAACTGCGCGTGGTCCTCGTAGGGGACGCCGAGCAGTTCGCAGATCACGAGGGAGGGCACGGACAGCGCGAGCGCGGTCACCAGGTCCACCGGTCCGCCCGCGGCGAGCATCGCGTCGATGCGCTCGTCCACGATCTCCTGGATGCGCGGGCGCATGGCCCGGATCCGCCGCGCGGTGAACTCGGGGATGAGCATGCGGCGCTGGGCGGTGTGGTCCGGCGGGTCCATCGACAGCAGCATCAGCCGCACCTCGCGGAGCATCTCCTCCGGGATGTGGAACTGGTGCGGGTAGCCCGGCAGCTTCAGGTTCGAGCTCACCCGGGAGTCGCCGAGCACCTGCTTGACGTGCTCGTAGGTGGTGACCAGCCAGGCGGGCTTGCCGTTGACCTTCAGGGTCGCCCGGGAGACCGGCTCGCTCGCGCGGAGCTTCGCGTACTCCTCCGGCGGGCTGAAGGGACAGGTGCGCGTCATCGGGAACGCCGGGTGGCTCGCCTGGTCGGCGGGGTGCGTCATGGTGCCCTCTCGAACTGGGTGCGTCGTGCGGATGGTTACCAGGTGACCGGCAGCTCGTAGACGCCGAACACGATGGCGTCGTCCTTGAACTGCAGGTCCTCCGGGGAGGCGGCGAGGCGGAGGCCGGGGATGCGCCGGAAGAGGGTGCCGTAGACGACTTCGAGTTCGAGGCGCGCGAGGTTCTGCCCGATGCACTGGTGGACGCCGTAGCCGAAGGCGAGGTGGCTGCGCGCCTCCTCGCGGTGGATGTCGAGGGTGTCGGGGTCGGGGAAGACGGCCTCGTCGTGGTTGGCCGCGTTGTTGAGCGGCAGGATGCCCTCGCCCGCGCGGATGGTGACGCCGCCGATCTCGATGTCCTCCAGGGCCACGCGGGCGGTGCCGGAGTCGGAGATGCTGAAGTAGCGCAGCAGCTCCTCGACGGCCCGCGGTAGCAGGGCCGGGTCGGCCTTGACCGCGGCGAGCTGCTCGGGGTGCTCCAGCAGCGCCAGGGTGCCGAGGGCGATCATGTTGGCGGTGGTCTCGTGTCCGGTGACGAGCATCAGCCGCGCCATACTGACGATGTCCGCGTGCCCGACCGCCGGCTCCGCACGGTTCTTCCCGATCAGCCGGCTGATCATGTCGTCGCCCGGCTCGCTCTCCTTGGCGGTGACGAGACCGTCGACGTACTGGTCGAGCTCGTAGTGGGCCCTGCCGCGCTCCTCCTCGCTGATGTCGCGGTTCATGATCTGCCCGGCCCAGTGCTCGAACCGGCCGTGGTCCTCGTAGGGGACGCCGAGCAGCTCGCAGATGACCAGGGACGGCACGGGCAGGGCGAGCGCGGCCACCAGGTCGACGGGGCCGCCGGCGGCGAGCATCGCGTCGATGTGCTGGTCCACGATCTCCTGGACCCGGGCCCGCAGCTCCCGCATCCGGCGGACGCTGAACTCGGGCGCCAGCATGCGGCGCTGGACGGTGTGGTCCGGCGGGTCCATCGACAGGAACGTCAGCGGGACGGACTGCAGCAGCTCCTCCGGCACGGGCACCTGGAGCGGGTAGCCCGGCAGCTTCAGGTTGGCGCTCACCCGGGAGTCGCCGAGCACCTTCTTGATGTGCTCGTGCTTGGTGACCAGCCAGGCGGGCTTGCCGTTGACCTTCAGGGTCGCCCGGGAGACCGGTTCGCTCGCGCGGAGCTTCGCGTATTCCTCCGGCGGGCCGAAGGGGCACCGGCGGGCCATGGGGAATGCGGGGTGCTGCTCGGCAGACGGGTTCATGATGCCCTCTCGCACTCGGTACGTCGTACGGGCGGGGGCACGTGGGAAACGGGCTACCGCCGTTCGCACGCTAGACACCCCCGGTGCGGGCGAGCACCCCCTACCGGCCCCAGTTCGGCGTCCCCGGCCGCACCCCTGGCGCAACCCCTGTTCCGCTAGGGGCCGTTAGGGGTCCTGGTGCGGCGCCGCAGCGGGTTAGCGTCGGTCACGACCCCCCGCACGCCGTCGAGTGAGGTGCTTGCCGTGTCCTCGGACCCCAGCGCGAAGGGAACGGTCCCTTTCGGGGAGTACCGGACCTGGTACCGGATCACCGGTGAACTCCGTGCGGGCCGGCCTGCCGTCGTCGCCGTGCACGGCGGCCCGGGCAGCACGCACGACTACCTGCTGGGCCTCACGGCCCTCGCCGACGCCGGCTGGCCGGTCGTCCACTACGACCAGCTCGGCAACGGCGGATCCACGCACCTGCCCGACCGCGAGGCCGGCTTCTGGACCCCCGAGCTCTTCCTCGACGAGCTGGACAACCTGCTCGACCGCCTCGGCATCGCGGACGACTACGTGCTCTTCGGCCAGTCGTGGGGCGGGCTGCTCTCCGCCCGGCACGCCTCGGCCCGGCCGCCGGGCCTGCGCGGCCTCGTCATCGCCAACGCACCCGCCTCGTACCCCCTGTGGCTCGGCGAGATGGAGGTGCTGCGCTCGCAGCTGCCCCCGGGCGTGGACGAGACGCTGCGGCGCCACGAGGCGGCCGGCACGACCGACTCGGACGAGTACTTCACCGCGATGCGCGTCTTCTACGACCGCCACGTGTGCCGGACCCTGCCGTGGCCGCGGGACTTCCTCTCCTCCTTCATGGAGATCTACAACGACCCGACCGTGTACTACACGATGAACGGGCCGAACGAATTCCATGTGATCGGCACCCTGAAGGACTGGTCGGTCATCGACGGACTGGACGCGATCGAGGCGCCGACGCTGCTGATCAACGGCCGTTACGACGAGGCGACCGCAGTGACGATGCAGCCGTTCCACGACCGCATTCCGCAGGTGCGCTGGGAGGTCTTCGAGCGTTCGAGCCACGTGCCGCACCTGGAGGAGCCGGAGCGGTTCACCGAGGTGCTGACCGAATTCCTGAAGAGCCTGTAGAGAGGACGTGGCATTCATGACCGCCGAGGCACGGAAGACCGCCGTCGTCTTTCCCGGCATGGGCCCGTCCGCGTTCTCCGACGTCGGCCGGTTCATGGTGGTGAACCCCTTCGCCCGCGAACTCGTCGCCGTCGCCGACGACGTGCTCGGCTATTCCCTGGTGGACGCCTTCCGCCAGGCCGACGGGGACTATTCCGAGGCGGCGCAGGTCGCCTTCCTCGTGAACTGTCTCGCCTCCGCCGAATGGGCGCGGCAGCACCTGGGGATCGAGCCCGGATGCTGCACGGGCCCGAGCTTCGGCGAGAAGGCGGCCATCGCCTACTCCGGGGCGCTCCCGGTGGCCGAGGCGATCCGGATGACCGCCGGGCTGGCCCGCTGCATGGACGAGTACTTCCTTCACGAGCACCGCGACATCGTCACGCTCTCCTTCGTGCGCACCCCGCGCGAGCGGCTCGACGAGATCCTCGCCGAACTGGACGAGCAGGGCGCGTGGTACGACATCTCCTGCTTCATCGACGACGACTTCTTCATGCTCTCCCTGGCCGAGGGCCGCGTGGCCCGGCTGCAGGAGCGGCTGCGCGCCGTCGGCGGCATGTCGCTGTACACGATGCGCCCGCCCATGCACTCGGCCGCCTTCGCGGGGCTGCGCGCCAAGGCCGAGCGGGAGGTGGTCTCCACCCTGGACTTCGCCGACCCGAAGCTGCCGGTCGTCGCCGACCAGGACGGCAGGCTCCTGCACTCGGCCGACGGCATCCGCACGATGCTGCTGGACAGCTTCACCCGCCCGCTGAACTGGCCGGCGGTCGTGACCGGCCTGAAGGAGGCCGGTGTCGAGCGGGTCTGCGTCGCGGGCCCGGACAGCCTCTTCGGCCGGGTCGGCCGCACGACGGACAACTTCGAGGTCATCCCGGCCAATCCGCGGCTGGCGATGACACCCCGGCGCCGTGCCGGCGCCGCCTGAGCACCCTCCGACGATGGGATCCACCATGTGGGACGACCAGTTCGAACAGCTGCTGCGCAAGTTCCTGCCGTTCCTGGCGCCGGACGAGCCCCTGGAGACCAGCACCGCCCTGCGTGACCTGGGGCTGGACTCCCTGGGCGTCGTCGAGCTGCTGGGGAACCTGGAGAGCGCCTACGACGTGCGCTTCGTCGACGGCGCACTGGCCATGGAGAACTTCGAGAACCCCGGCATCCTCTGGAAGACCGTGGAGAGCCTGCTGCCCGGCAACGCCGCCTAGCGGGGGCCGGGGGACACCACGATGGACGACACCACGGACACCACGCTGCCCGGCCGCTTCCTGCGCGGCCTGGCCCGCTCGCCGGACCGCCCCGCGGTCCGGGCCGGCGGAGCCGGGCTCACCTACCGGGAACTGCACGAGCGCGCGCTGGCGCTGGCGGGCTCGCTGCTGTCCGGGCTGCCGGAGCGGCCGCGGGCCATCGGCGTGCTGGCGGGCAAGGGCCCCTCCGCGTACGCGGCGGTCCTGGCCGGCCTGTACACGGGGATCACCACCGTCCCGCTGCAGCCCGCCTTCCCGGCGCTGCGCACCCGGCAGATGATCGAGGCGAGCGGGGTCGGCGCACTGATCGCGGACGACGACGCGCTGCCCGCGCTCACGGCGCTGCGGGAGGCCGGCACCGACCTCCCGGTGCTGTTCCCTCCCGGCGGGCAGCCCATGCGGTCCGTGCCGTACGACCCGGCCGCGGCCCTCGGCTCCCCGCAGCCGGTGGAGGCGTCGGACATCGCGTACGTGCTGTTCACCTCCGGCTCGACGGGCCGGCCGAAGGGCGTGCCGGTCACGCACGCCAACACCGCGCACTACTTCGGCCTGCTCGACGAGCGCTACGACTTCGGGCCCGGCGACGTCTTCTCGCAGAACTTCGACCTCAACTTCGACTGCGGGATGTTCGACCTGTTCTGCGCCTGGGGGGCCGGTGCGACCCTGACCGTGCCGCCGCCGCAGGCGTTCCGGGACATGCCGGCGTTCGCCGCCGCGGAGGGGCTGACCGTCTGGTTCTCCACGCCCAGCGCCATCGCCCTGATCCGGCGCATGGGCGGCCTGCGGCCGGGGGCCATGCCCTCCCTGCGGTGGAGTTTCTTCGCGGGGGAGGCGCTGAACTGCCAGGACGCCGAGGACTGGCAGACGGCGGCGCCGGGCGCGGCCCTGGAGAACCTCTACGGGCCCACCGAGCTGACCATCACGGTCTCCGCCCACCGGTGGTCCGCCGGGAGCGGGCTGCACGGCGTCGTGCCGATCGGCGCGGTGCACCCCGGGCACGGGGTGCTGCTGCTGGGCCCGGACGGGGCGGAGCGCACGGACGAGGGGGAGCTGTGCATCGCCGGGCCCCAGCTGACGCCCGGCTACCTCGACCCCTCCGACGACACCGGCCGCTTCTTCCTCCGGGACGGCCTGCGCTGGTACCGCACCGGCGACCGCGTCCGCCGGGCGGACGACGGCGGACTGCTCTACCTGGGGCGGCAGGACGCCCAGGTCCAGGTGCACGGCGTGCGCGTGGAGCTGGCCGAGGTGGACGCCGCGGTGCGCGCGTGCACCGGCGTGGAGGACGCCGTCACCGTGGCGGTCGCGGCGGGCCACACCAGCGAACTGGTGGTCTTCTACACCGGCTCCGCCGTGCCGCAGGTGCAGCTGGCCCGCGAACTGCGGGGCGTGCTGCCGCTCGCGATCGTCCCCAAGAAGTACGTGCACCTGGCGGAATTCCCGCTGAACCCGAACCGGAAGATCGACCGCAAGAAGCTCGCCCTCCGGGCCGCGCCGGCCGTCGGCTGAGACCGCCGCCCGGGCCGCGCGAGAGGGCTCTCATGAAAGGTCATACGGGGCGCAGTGAACCGTAATTCGACATCGGATACCCGTCCGCCCGCGCTGGTCCACGCGCTGCTGGACGAGGCCACGGCGGACACCGCCCCCGACGCCACGGCGGTCGGCGACGGAGCCGGGCGCTGGACGTACCGGGAGCTCTCCGCGTACAGCCACGCCGTCGACGCCTGGCTGGAAGCCCGCGGCATCGGCCACGGCGACCGGGTGCTCGTGCAGGTGCCCAGCACCCGCGAGCTGGTCGCCCTGTTCTACGGGACCTCGCGGCGCGGCGCGGTGTTCGTGTCGCTGAACCCGGGGATGAAGGACTTCCACCTCCGCTCGGTCCTCGCCAACGCCGAACCCCGGCTGGTGATCGCGGCCGACGCGGCGGCGGCGCGCATCGCGGATTTCTCCCCGGTCCCGGTCGTCGGGGCGCAGGAGTTCTGGAGCGGGGTCACCGCCCTGCACGAGAGCGGAGCGAAGGCCTCCGGCCCGGTGGAGGTGGGCGCCGAGGACATCGCGGCGCTGGTGTACACCTCCGGCAGCACCGCCGCGCCCAAGGCGGTCGTCTGCCCGCACGGGCCCATGCTCTTCGCCTCGCACGCGATCCACCTCGAACTCGGCTACCGCCCCGACGACGTGGTCTTCTGCCGCTTCCCGATCTCCTGGGACTACGGGCTGTACAAGATCCTCCTGGCCGCCCTGGGCCGCTCCGAGCTGGTCCTGGCCGACGGCGAGTCGGACCTGGTGCTGCTCAAGCGGATCCGGGAGTCGGGGGCGACGGTGGTGCCCATCGTGCCGTCCCTCGCCACCATGATCCTGACCCTGGCCGAGCGCGAGCCCGCGCCGCAGGGGCCCTCCCGGGTGCGGATGTTCACCAACACCGGGGCCGCGCTGCCGCGGCCGACGGCCGACGCCCTGCGTGCGGCGTTCCCGGGCTCCGAGGTGATCCGCCAGTTCGGCCAGACCGAGTGCAAGCGCATCTCGGTCCTGCCGGCCGCGTTCGAGGACAGCAAGCGCGACTCGGTCGGCCGGCCCCTGCCGGGCACGACGGTGCTCGTCCTCGGCGAGGACGGTTCCGAGCTCCCCGCGGGCGAGACGGGCGAGATCGTCGTCGAGGGCCCGCACGTGATGCCCGGGTACTGGCGCGCGCCGGAGTTGACCGCCCGCACGTTCCGCGAGAACCCCGAGACGGGCGCCCGGCGGCTGCATACCGGCGACTACGGCCACGTGGACGAGGACGGCTTCCTCTACTACGAGGGCCGCCGCGACGACGTGTTCAAGCGCAAGGGCGTGCGCATGAGCACCACCGAGATCGAGGCCGCCACGATGGACATCCCGGGCGTCCGCGCCGCGGCCGTCCTGCCGCCCAGCGGCGACCGCGACCTCGCGGTGTGCGTCGAGGGCGACGTGGCCTCCCACACCGTCCTGCGCGAGCTGGCCCGCCGGCTGGAGCCCGCCAAGGTCCCCGGCCTGTGCAAGGTCGTCGCGGACCTGCCCCTGACCCTGCACGGAAAGCACGAGCGCAAGCAGCTCGCCCTGTTGTTCGAAGGGAACGTCCGGTGACCGGATACACCGAGCTCGCCGAGCGCTTCGGCACCCCCGCCTACGTCTACGACCTCGACCGCATCGCGGCGGCCAAGCGGGACCTCTTCGCCGCCCTGCCCGAGGAGGCCCACCTCTTCTACGCCGCGAAGGCGAACCCGCACCCGGAGCTGATCCGCGAGATGTGCGCGGGCGCCGGGCGCACCTGCCGGCCGGAGATCAGCTCCGTCGGCGAACTCGCCGCGGTGCTCGCCGCGGGCGCCTCCCCGGCGGACGTCCTCTACACCGGTCCCGGCAAGACCGAGGGGGAGCTGACGGAGGCCCTGAAGGAGGGCGTGGGGCTGTTCTCCGTCGAGTCACCCGGCGACCTGCGGCGCATCGGGGAGGTCGCCGGCCGGCTCGGCGTCGTCGCCGACTGCCTGCTGCGGGTCAACAGCGCCTCCGCCAGCGCGTCCACCAGCATCCGGATGACCGGAGTCCCCTCCCAGTTCGGCTTCGACAGCGAGACGCTGCCGGGCCTGAAGGACGAGCTCACCGGCGTGCCCGGCACCCGGATCGCGGGCGCCCACTTCTTCCCGCTCAGCAACGCCAAGGACGAGGCGAGCCTGATCGCCGAGTTCCGGCACACGATCGCGGTGGCGGCCGGGCTGCAGGACGAGCTCGGCGTGCCCTTCCGGTTCGTGGACATCGGCGGCGGCTTCGCGGCCCCGTACGCCGTCACCGGCGACCGGCCCGTCTACGGCCAACTGCGCGAGGCCCTGGCGGAGGCGCTGGACGCGCACTTCCCCGGCTGGCGCGAGGGCGCCCCGCGCATCGGCTTCGAGTCCGGGCGCTACCTCGTGGGCGACAGCGGCACCCTGCTCGCCGGGGTCGTCAACCTCAAGGAGAGCCGCGGCCGGCGCTTCGCGATCCTGGACGGCGGCATCAACACCTTCGGCGGGATGTCCGGACTCGGGCGGATCCTGCCCGTGTCCGTGGAGCTCCACGGGCCGCAGGCGCCGGCCGAACAGGTCGCCAGCCTCGTCGGCCCGCTGTGCACGCCCGGGGACATCCTCGGCCGCGACATCCCGCTTCCGGCGCTCGCACCCGGCGACGTCGTCGCCGTGCCCAACGCCGGTGCCTACGGCCCCACCGCCAGCCTGCTGATGTTCCTGGGCCGGCCGGCCCCGGTCGAAATCGTCGTGCGCGGCGACGACGTCGTGTCGGCCTCCCGGATCGAGCACACCCGCGTCTACGCCCACGGCCGGGGGGAGCGATGAACACCCCCGCCACGACGGGCGCGGGAGCGGGCGCCGAGCCCGCCGCGAAAGGCGCCCCCGCCCGGCGGGACGCCACCGTCGTCGTCACGGGCGTGACCTCCGACTCGCACACCTGGAACCTGGTCTTCCTGCAACTGCTGCTCGAAGAGCTCGGCTTCACCGTCGTCAACCTCGGCCCCTGCGTCCCCGAGGAACTGGTCGTCTCCGAATGCCTCGCCCGCGAGCCCGCGCTGCTCGTGGTGAGCAGCGTCAACGGCCACGGCTACCGGGACGGGATGCGGCTGGTCAACCGGCTGCGCCGGCAGCCGGGACTGAACGGCATGCCCGCGGTCATCGGCGGCAAGCTGGGGATCGCCGGGGCCCAGAGCACCGAGCAGCTCGGCGCGCTGGTCACCGCCGGGTACGACGCCGTCTTCGACGACGGCGCCGAGGGGATCGCCTCCTTCCGGCGGCTGCTCGACGCGCTTCCGCAGCGGGCGCTGGCGTGACCGGGTTCGGCGCGTTCGTCCGCCGGGCACACGCCGGCGGCGAACTCGTCGTGCAGCCCAGGATGGGCATGAGCGAACCCGGGCGGATGCGCGCCGGACTGCGGGCGACCAGAGCGGCCAACGGGCGGACGGTCGGCACCATCACCCTGGACAGCTACACCCGCGTCCGGGACCTGGAGTCCGCCGGGCTCGCCCTCCTGGAGGGCGAGTCGCTCAACGGCTACCCGATCGTCAACCACGACCCGGCCACCACGCGCTGGGTCCTGGACGGCACCCACGGACCGGACTTCCCCGTCCAGGTCCGGCACGGCTCGGCGGATCCGATCGACATCTTCCGGGCGCTGATGACCGTCGGCCTCGACGCCTCCGAAGGCGGCCCCGTCTCGTACTGCCTGCCCTACGGACGCATCCCGCTGCGGGAGTCGGTGGCCAACTGGTCGCGCTCCTGCGAGCTGTTCGTCCGGCTGCGGGAGACCGGCCTGGAACCGCACCTGGAGACCTTCGGCGGATGCATGCTCGGGCAGCTGTGCCCGCCGAGCCAGCTGGTGGCCATCAGCGTGCTGGAGGCCCTGTTCTTCCACCGGCACGGCCTGCGCAGCATCTCCGTCAGCTACGCCCAGCAGACGAGCCCGCCGCAGGACGCCGAAGCCGTCGCGGCGCTGCGCCGGCTGTGCGCGGAGCTGCTGCCGGACACCGACTGGCACGTGGTCATCTACGCCTACATGGGCGTCTACCCGGCCTCGCCGGAGGGCGCCTACGGGCTGCTCGGCGAGGCGGCGGAGCTCGCCGCCTCCACCGGCTCCGAGCGCCTCATCGTGAAGACCGTCGCCGAATCCGTACGGATTCCGACGGTCGAGGAGAACGTCAGCGCGCTCGAATTCGCGGCGGCCACCGCCGCCGGAACCCGGCGGCCCGTCACCGCCGCCGGTGCGGGCGCCGATTCACAGACGCACTCCGATTCACAGACCTACGCGGAAGCCGCCGCCCTCGTGGCCGCCGTGCTGAATATGGCATCCGATCTCGGCGAGGCCATGCTGCTGGCATTCCGCAGGGGATATCTCGACATCCCCTATTGCCTGCACCCCGACAACATGGGGCGCAGCAGGAGTTACATCGACGGAAAGGGGCGGCTGCGCTGGGCGGACATCGGCAGGCTGCCGCTGTCCGGCGTGGTCGAAACGCGCGGGTCGCGCACGGTCACCTCCGGCGAACTGCTGGATTCCCTGTCCTACGTGCGCCGGAAGTTCGACAACGAGCAGGTGTCCGGCACGCCGGGCAGGAAAGCCATCGGCCCCGGGAAGCACCGCTCTTAGGGGTCGTTAAGGGTGGGGTCCCCGCCGGAGTCTCACTACTGTCAACGGGAAAACGGTTTCGGCCGAAAGTGGAGATGCGCGGATGAACGAGTCCAGTTCCGATTCAGCACTGGCCCGGCTGCTGGCCACCACCGCGCCGTCGGAACACCGCAGGGTGGTCCTCGACCTCGTGCACGCCCACGCGGCGGCGGCGCTGCGGGCGGCCCGTCCCGACGCCCCCGGAACCCTGGACCTCACGCTCCCCTTCGTCGAGCTGGGCTTCGACTCGCTGGCGGCCGTCGACCTGCACCGCCGGCTGAGCGCGGAGACCGGCCTCGACCTGCCGGTCACCCTCGCCTACGAGCACCCCACCCCCGTCGCCCTCGCCGAACGGCTGCTGGCCGGGGCCCTGGGCGAGGCCGCCGCGGTCCGCCCCGCGCCGGTCGCGGCGGTGGCCGGTCCCGCCGACGAGCCCGTCGCCGTCGTGGGGATCGGCTGCCGCTTCCCCGGCGGGATCGACTCGCCGGAGGAGCTCTGGCAGCTGCTGGCCGACGGCGGCGAGGTGCTGTCCGGCTTCCCCGAGGACCGCGGCTGGGACCTCGCGAACCTCTTCGACGACGACCCCGAGGCGCCGGGCCGCAGCTATGTGCGCGCGGGCGGGTTCCTGGACACCGCCACGGAGTTCGACGCCGACTTCTTCGGCATCAGCCCGCGCGAGGCCCCGGCGATGGACCCCCAGCAGCGGCTGGTCCTGGAGACCGCCTGGGAGGCGCTGGAGCGCGCCGGGATCGACCCGACGGGCCTGCGCGGCAGCGCGGCGGGGATGTTCTTCGGCGCCGAGGTGCAGGAGTACGGCCCGCGCCTGCACGACGCGCCCGACGGCCTCGACGCCTACCTCCTCACCGGCAACGCGCCCAGCGTCATCTCCGGCCGCGTCGCCTACGTCCTCGGCACGCAAGGGCCGGCCGTCACCGTCGACACCGCCTGCTCGGCCTCCCTCGTCGCCATCCACCTGGCCTGCCAGTCCCTGCGGCAGGGCGAGTCCTCGCTGGCGCTGGCCGGTGGCGTCGCCGTGATGGGCGGGCCCGGCGTCTTCACCGCCTTCAGCCGCCAGCGCGGACTGGCGCGCGACGGCCGGTGCAAGGCCTTCGCGGCCGCCGCGGACGGCACCGGATTCGCCGAGGGCGCCGGCGTCCTCGTCCTCGAACGGCTCTCCGACGCCCACCGCCACGGCCACCGGGTCCTCGCCGTCGTCCGCGGCTCGGCCGTCAACCAGGACGGCGCCAGCAACGGCCTCACCGCGCCCAGCGGCGCCGCCCAGCAGCGCCTCATCCACCAGGCCCTCGCCAACGCCGGGCTGAGCGCGGCCGACGTCGACGCCGTCGACGCGCACGGCACGGGCACCACCCTCGGCGACCCCATCGAAGCCCACGCGCTCCTCGCCACCTACGGCCGGGAGCGGAACGGCGGGGAGCCGCTGCTGCTCGGCTCCGTGAAGTCCAACCTGGGCCACACCCAAGGCGCCGCCGGCGTGGCCGGGGTCATCAAGATGGTCCTGGCCATGCGCCACGGCCACCTGCCCCGCACCCTGCACGTCGACGCGCCCAGCCCGCACATCGACTGGGCGTCGGGGGCCGTGGAACTGCTCACCGAAGGCAGGCCCTGGCCCGAGACGGGCCGCCCGCGCCGCGCCGGCATCTCCTCGTTCGGCGTCAGCGGCACCAACGCCCACCTCATCGTCGAGCACCCCGGACCCGACGAGGCCCCCGGCCCGGGCGCCGCGCCCGCGGACGCGGCGGCCCCCGGCGCGCTGCCCTTCGTGCTCTCGGCCCGCGGCGAAGCGGCCCTGCGCGCCCAGGCGTCCGCGCTGCTGCCCCTCGCCGCCGAGGCGCCCCTGGCCGACCTCGCCCTCTCCCTGGCCACCACGCGCGCCGCCCTCCCGCACCGCGCCGCGATCGTCACCGGCGACCGCGGCGCCCTGCAGGAGGCCCTCACGGCCCTCGCCTCCGGCACCGCCCCCACCGGCGTGGCCGGGCCCGGCGCCCTCGCGTTCCTCTTCACCGGCCAGGGCAGCCAGCGCCTCGCCATGGGCCGCGGCCTGGCCGAGGCCTTCCCCGCCTACGCCGACGCCCTCGACGAGGTCTGCGGCTACCTCGACATGCAGCTCCAACCGTCCCTGAGCGACGTGCTGTTCGCCGACCCCGACACACCGGAGGCCGCGCGGCTGCACGAGACCGAATACGCCCAGCCCGCGCTCTTCGCCGTCGAAGTCGCGCTGTTCCGGCTCCTGGAGAGCTGGGGCGTACGCCCCGACTACCTCGCCGGGCACTCGATCGGCGAACTCGCCGCCGCCCACGCGGCCGGGGTACTGACCCTGGAGGACGCCGCGATCCTCGTCGCCGCCCGCGGCCGCCTCATGCAGGAGCTGCCCGCAGGCGGCGCCATGGTCGCGGTGCAGGCCCCCGAGGCCGACGTCGCGCCCCTGCTCACCCCGCGCACCGGCATCGCCGCCGTCAACGGGCCCACCTCCGTGGTGATCTCGGGCGACGAGGAGGAGATCGCCCGCATCGCCGACGCCCTCGCCGGGCGGGGCCACCGCACCAAGCGCCTGCAGGTCAGCCACGCCTTCCACTCGCCGCTGATGGAGCCGGTGCTCGCGGAGTTCCGCCGCATCGCCCAGGTGCTCACCTACGCGACGCCGCGGATCCCCGTCGTGTCGACCGTCACCGGCGCCCTCACCACCGGCGAACTGTGCAGCCCCGACTACTGGGTCGAGCACGTCCGCGCCCAGGTGCGCTTCCACGACGCCGTGCGGGGCCTGGAAGCCGCCGGAGTCCGTACGTTCCTGGAGCTCGGCCCCGACGGCGTCCTCAGCGCCATGGCCGAGGAGTGCGCCGAGGGCACCGGCCTCGCGTTCGCCCCGCTGCTGCGCCGCGACCGGCCCGAGGAGCACCAGGCCGTCTCCGCGCTCGCCCTGGCCCACGAGCGCGGCGCGCACGTCGACTGGGCGCGCTTCCACGCCGGCCGCGGCGGACGGCGGATCGACCTGCCCACGTACCGCTTCCAGCGCAACCGGTTCTGGCTGGAACCGGGTTCGGCCGGCGCGGACGCCACCGGCCTCGGGCAGCTCCCGGCAGGCCACCCCCTGCTGGGCGCGGTTGTCGCCGTCGGCGCCGACGAAGCGGTCCTGACCGGCCGCCTCTCGCTCCGTACCCACCCCTGGCTCGCCGACCACGCCATCTCCGGCCGCGTGCTGTTCCCCGGCACGGCATTCGTCGAACTGGCTCTGCGCGCGGGCGACCACGTCGGCGCGGTCACCCTGGAGGAGCTGACCCTCGGCGCGCCGCTGGAGCTGCCCGCCGACGGGGGAGTGGCGGTGCAGGTCGCCGTCGGCGAGCCCGACGCGTCCGGGCGCCACCCCGTGACCGTCCACTCCCGCAGCGACACGGCGGAGCCCGGCGCCTGGACCCGGCACGCCACCGGCGTCCTCGCCACCGCCCCCGCCCCCGATCCGGCGCCCTTGGACGCCTGGCCGCCCGCGGGCGCCGAGCCCCTCGACCTCACCGGCGTCTATGCCGGCCTGGCCGCCCAGGGCTACGGCTACGGACCCGCCTTCCAGGCCCTGCGCGCGGCCTGGCGCGACGGCGACGACATCTGCGCCGAGGTCGCCCTGGACCCGGCGACGGCAGCGGAGGCGACCGGCTTCGGCCTGCACCCCGCCCTGCTCGACGCGGCCCTGCACGCCGCCGACCTCGGGCAGCAGGCGCGCCCGGAGGTCCTGGTCCCCTTCGCCTGGACCGACGTCCGCCTGCACGCCGTGGGTGCCACGGCGGTGCGGGTCCGGATCTCCCGCGACGGCAAGGACACGCTCTCCCTGCGCCTCGCCGACGCCACCGGGGCCCCCGTCGCCACCATCGGCGGCCTGACCTCGCGCCCGGTACCGGACGCCGAACTGCTCTACGTGATACGGACCGTGCCCGCGCCCCGGCCCGCACAGGTCCCGCAGCTGAGCACGGCCGCACTCGGCGACGTGCTGGACGGCACGGCGCCGGTGCCGGACGCGGTCGTGTACCGGGCCGGCGAGCACGACGGCGATCCCGCGACCGCCGGGCGGGCCGCCGCCGCGGACGCCCTGCGTGCCGTGCAGTCCTGGCTCTCCGACGACCGCTCCGCCGCCGCGCGCCTGGTGGTCGTCACCTCCGCCGGCCCCGCCCACGCGCCGGTCCGCGGTCTGGTGCGCTCGGCCCGGGCGGAGAACCCCGGCCGCTTCGTCCTGCTGGAGCACGACGGCTCCGACTCCGTACCGTCCGGCGCCGACCTGAGCGCCGCCCTCGCCACGGGCGAGCCCGAACTCACCCTCTCCGGCGGGGAGCTCAGCGTCCCCCGGCTGACCGCCGTGCAGCCCGCACGGGGCGCGGCGCCGGAGTGGGGCACCGTCCTGATCACCGGCGGCACCGGCGGCCTCGGCGGGCTCCTGGCCCGGCACCTGGTGCGCACCCACGGCGTCCGCAGCCTGGTGCTGGCCGGCCGGCGGGGCTCCGCACCCGGGCTGGAGGCGGAACTCACCGCGCTGGGCGCCGGCGTGAGCGTCGTCGCCTGCGACATGGGCGACCGCGCCGCCGTCGAACGGCTCCTGGCCGCCCACCCCGTCGACTCGGTCGTCCACGCCGCGGGCACCGTCCACGACGGGGTGATCGGCTCGCTCACCGGCGAACTGCTCGCCGAGGTCTTCCGGGCCAAGGCCGAGGGCGCCTGGCACCTGCACGAGCTCACCCGGGACCGGGACCTGAAGGCGTTCGTCCTCTTCTCCTCCCTGTCCGCCGTCCTCGACGGCGCCGGACAGGGCAACTACGCCGCCGCCAACGCCTTCCTCGACGCCCTCGCCGGCCACCGCGCCTCCCTCGGCCTGCCCGTCACCGCCCTGTCCTGGGGCCTGTGGGCGACCGACGCCGGGATGGGAGCCGGCCTCGACGCGACGGCACTGGCACGCATCGCGCAGTACGGCCTGCCCGGGCTGAGCGCCGAACGCTCCCTGCGCCTGTTCGACGCCGCCGTCCGCTCCGGCGAACCCCGGCTCGTGCCGGTCGAGATCGACGCCGCGGCCGTACGCGCCCGGCCCGACGGCATCCCCCCGCTGCTCAGCGGGCTCGTGCGCCCCCTGGCGCGGCGGGCCGCCGCGGCCGCGGCACCGGCCCCGCCCTCCGCCGCGGGCGCACCGGGTGCACCGGGTGCACTGGGCGCCCTGCCGGCCGCCGAGCGGGAGCGCACGCTCCTGGAGCTCGTGCGCACCGAGGTCGCGGCCGTCCTGCGGCACGAGGGCGCCGCCGCCGTCGACCCGTCCCGGGCCTTCACCGAGACCGGCTTCGACTCGCTGTCGGCCGTCGAGCTCCGCAACCGGCTGAACACCGCGACCGGGCTGCGCCTGCCCGCCACCCTCGTCTTCGACTACCCCACGCCGGAGATTCTGGCCGGCCACATCCGCGACACGCTCTTCGGCGCCGCACCGGACGCCCCGCCGGCGCCCGCGGGGCTCGCCGCCGCCGCGGACGAGCCCATCGCCATCGTCGGCATGAGCTGCCGCTACCCCGGCGGGGTCCGCTCGCCCGAGGAGCTGTGGCAGCTGGTCGCCGACGGCGTCGACGGCATCGCCGCCTTCCCCGAGGACCGCGGCTGGGACACCGAGGCGCTCTACGACCCCGAGCCCGGCACGCCCGGCAAGACGTACGCCCGCGAAGGCGGCTTCCTCTACGACGCCGCGGAGTTCGACGCCGACTTCTTCGGCATCAGCCCGCGCGAGGCCGTCGCCATGGACCCCCAGCAGCGCCTGCTGCTGGAGGTCTCCTGGGAGGCGCTGGAGCGGGCCGGCATCGACCCCGCGGCCGTCCGCGGCAGCCGCACCGGCGTGTTCGCCGGCGTGATGTACCACGACTACGGCAGCTGGCTGACCGACGTGCCCGAGGACGTCGCCGCGTACTTCGGCAACGGCACCCTCGGCAGCGTCGTCTCCGGCCGGGTCGCCTACGCGCTCGGGCTGGAGGGGCCGGCGGTCACCGTCGACACGGCCTGCTCCTCCTCCCTGGTCACCCTGCACCTCGCGGCGCAGGCGCTGCGGCAGGGCGAGTGCTCGCTCGCCCTCGCGGGCGGCGTGACGGTGATGTCGACCCCCGACACGTTCGTGGACTTCAGCCGGCAGCGCGGGCAGGCCCCCGACGGCCGCTGCAAGTCCTTCGCGGCCGCGGCCGACGGCACCGGCTGGGGCGAGGGCGTCGGCGTCCTGGTGGTGGAACGGCTCTCCGACGCGCTGCGCAACGGCCACCGGGTCCTGGCCGTCGTCAAGGGCAGCGCGATCAACTCGGACGGCGCCTCCAACGGCCTGACCGCCCCCAACGGCCCGTCCCAGCAGCGGGTCATCCGCGCCGCCCTCTCCGGCGCCGGGCTGACCGCCGCCGACGTCGACGCGGTGGAGGCCCACGGCACCGGCACCACCCTCGGTGACCCGATCGAGGCCCAGGCCCTGCTCGCCACCTACGGGCAGGAGCGGCCGGCGGACCGGCCGCTGTGGCTGGGCTCGATCAAGTCGAACATCGGTCACACCCAGGCGGCGGCCGGCGTCGCCGGCGTGATCAAGATGGTGATGGCGATGCGCAACGGGGTGCTGCCCCGGACGCTGCACGTGGACGCCCCGTCCGGTCAGGTGGACTGGACGGCCGGCGCGGTGGACCTGCTCACCGAGGCCCGGCCGTGGGAACGGGACGGCCGCCCGCGCCGGGCCGGCGTCTCCTCGTTCGGCATCAGCGGCACCAACGCCCACGTGATCCTGGAGGAGGCCGCGCCCCAGCCGGACGGCCCCGCAGGCCCCGAAGCGGCGGCCGGGTCCGGAGCGGCCCCCGCCCCCGGGCTCCTCGCACTGCCCGTCTCCGCCCGCGGCACCGCCGCCCTGCGCGAGCAGGCCGCGCGGCTGCTGCCCCTGACCGGCGGCGCCGACATGACCGACCTGGCCCTCGCCCTGGCCACCGCCCGCACCGCGCACCGGGACCGCGCGGTGGTCCTGGCGGCCGACCGCGCCGAGGCCGAGGCCGCTCTCGCCGCGCTCGCGCAGGGGACCGCCGCGCCGAACCTGCTCACCGGCCCGGCCGCCGAGGGCGGGCTCGCGTTCCTGTTCTCCGGCCAGGGCTCGCAGCGGCTCGGCATGGGCCGTGAGCTGTACGCGGCCTTCCCCGTCTTCGCCGAGCACTTCGACCGGGCCGCCGCGCTGCTGGACAAGTCCCTCGAACGGCCGCTGGCCGAGGTCCTGTTCGGGGAGCCCGCCGACGACGCCGAGCGCGCCGAGTACGCCGGGCTGCTGGAGCGGACCGCCTTCACCCAGGCCGCCCTCTTCGCCACCGAGGTGGCGCTGTACCGCCTGCTGGAGTCCTTCGGGCTGCGCCCCGACTGGCTGGCGGGCCACTCCGTCGGCGAGTTCGCGGCCGCGCACGTCGCGGGGGTCTGGTCGCTGGAGGACGCGGTCACGGCCGTCGCGGCGCGCGGCCGGCTGATGCAGGCGCTGCCCGAGGGCGGCGCGATGGTCGCCGTGCGGGCGGCGGAGGACGAGGTGGCGCCCCTGCTGGACGAGCGGACGAGCATCGCCGCCGTCAACGGTCCGCGCTCGGTCGTGGTCTCCGGGGACGCCGACGCGGTCCTCGCCCTCGCGGAGGGCTTCGGCAGGTCCAAGCGGCTGCGGGTCTCCCACGCCTTCCACTCGCCCCACATGGACGCCATGCTGGCGGAGTTCGGCGAGGTCATGGCCGGGCTCTCCGCCGCCGACCCGGCCGTCCCCGTCGTCTCGACGCTGACCGGCCGTCCGGCCACGGCGGCGGAGCTGCGTTCGCCGGAGTACTGGGTGCGGCACGTGCGGGAGACCGTGCGCTTCGCCGACGCCGTCGCCGCGCTGGAGGCGCAGGGCGTCGCCACCTTCCTGGAGCTGGGACCCGACGCGGTGCTCACCGCGATGGGCCGGGACTGCACCGACGCCGCCGAGTTCGTGGCGGTCTGCCGCAAGGACCGGCCCGAAGTGCGCGAACTGCTCGGCGCGCTGGCCCGCGTCCACGTGCGCGGCGCCGGCGTCGACTGGTCCGTGCTCCACGGCGGCCGCGCCGGGCAGCCGGTCGACCTGCCGACGTACGCCTTCCAGCACCGGCGCTTCTGGCTCGACGTCCCCGCGCGCAAGGGCGACGCGGGCGGCCTCGGCCAGACCCCGCTCGACCACCCGCTCGTGGGCGCGGAGATCCGGCTGGCCGCCTCCGACGGCGTCATGCTGACCGGACGGCTCTCCCTCGCCACCCACCCCGCCCTCGCCCAGCACGCCGTGCTCGGCACCGTGCTGCTGCCCGGCGCCGCGCTCGTCGGCCTCGCCGTCCGCGCCGGCGACCTGACCGGCCGCCCCGTGCTCGAAGAGCTCACGCTCGAAGCGCCCCTCGTCATCCCGCGGCGCGGAGCCGTACAGCTCCAGGTGGTGGCCCAGGGCGGCACCGCGGAGATCTTCTCGCGGCCCGAGGGCGACGCGTCCGGCGCGGGCTGGACCAGGAACGCGACAGCGCTCCTCACCGACCGGGGCGGGCTGCAGCCGCAGTCCCTCGCGGAGTGGCCGCCGCCGGGTGCCGTCGCGGTCGACGCCGACGGGCTCTACGACCGCCTGCAGGCCGACGGCTTCGCCTACGGGCCGGACTTCCGCGGCGTGCGGGCCGTCTGGCGCCGCGGCGGGGAACTCTTCGCCGAACTCGTGCTCCCCGCCGGGGCCGGCGCCGAGGCGGCCGCGTACGGCCTGCACCCCGCGCTCCTCGACGCGGCCCTGCACGTCACGTCGTTCTTCGACGACGAGCCCGCGCAGGACGACGGCCGGGTGCGGCTCCCCTTCGCCTGGGAGGACGTCGCCCTGCACGCCACCGGCGCCGCGGCCGCGCGCGTCCGGCTCTCCCGCAGCGGCGGCGAGGGCGACGCGGCGGCCGGAAGCGTACGGATCGAGCTCGCGGACGCCGACGGCCGGCCGCTCGCGTCCATCGGGTCCTACACGACCCGGCCCGTCGCGGCCGGCCGCCTGACCACGGGCCACGACGCGCTGTTCACCGTGGAGCACGTGCCGCTGCCGCAGTCGCAGCCGCAGTCGCAGCCGCCCGCAGGAAGCGGCAGCGACCGCCGGATCGTGGTGCTGGGCACCGACGGCCTCGGGCTCGGCCTGCCCACGACTCCCGGACTGTCCTCCCTCGGGGCCGACGTGCCCGACGCGGTCCTCCTGCCCGTACGGACGGACGCCGGCGAGGTGCCCGCGGCCGTGCGCTCGGCCCTGCACCGCGTGCTCGGCGTCCTTCAGGAGTGGTCGGCGGACGAGCGGCTCGCCACCTCGCAGCTCGTCGTGCTGACGGGGAGCGGGCTCGCCGCGGCCGCCGCCCGCGGGCTGGTCCGGGCGGCGCAGGCCGAGGACCCGGGCCGGATCGTGCTGGCGGACACCGCCACCGATGACGGGCTGCCGTCCCTGCCCGCGCTGGCCGCCGCCCTCGACTCCGGAGAGCCCGAAGTCGTCCTGCGCGACGGCGGGGTGCTGGTGCCGAGGCTGGCCCGGGCCGGCGCCGCCGGCGACCGGGACGACGCCCCGGACTGGGGCACCACACTGATCACCGGCGGCACCGGAGGCCTCGGCGCGCTGGTCGCCCGGCACCTCGTGGACCGCCACGGCGTCCGCCGCCTGGTCCTCGCCGGGCGCCGCGGCCCCGACGCCCCGGGCGCGGCCGAGCTGCAGGAAGAGCTCGCCGGACTCGGCGCGGAGACCCACGTGGTCGCCTGCGACGTCGCCGACCGGGCCGCGCTCGCCGCGCTGCTCGCCGAGCACCCCGTCCGCAGCATCGTGCACACCGCGGGCGTCCTGGACGACGGCCTGATCGGTTCGCTGACGCCCGAGCGGATCGACAGGGTGCTCGCGCCCAAGGCCGACGCCGCGTGGCACCTGCACGAGCTGACCGAGGGACAGGACCTCGCGCACTTCGTGCTGTTCTCCTCGGCGGCGGGCACGCTGGACGCCACCGGTCAGGGCAACTACGCGGCCGCCAACGTGTTCCTCGACGCGCTCGCCGCACACCGCAGGGCCACCGGGCTGCCCGCCGTCTCCCTCGCCTGGGGCCTGTGGGACCAGCCCGGCGGCATGGGCGGGCAACTGGACGAGGCGGACCGGCAGCGCATCGCCCGGTCCGGCATCGGCGCCCTCGACCCCGCCGACGGGCTCGCGCTCCTCGACGCCGCCCTCCTGGCCGGCGCCCCGGCGCTCGTGCCCGTCGAGCTCGACCTCGCGGCGCTGCGCCGGCGGGCCGACGACGTCCCCGCGCTCCTGCGCGGCCTCGTCGCGGCCCCCTCCCGGCGCGAGGCCGGCGGTGAGGGCGGCGCGGCGGACGACGCCGGGGCGGCGCCGCTCGCCCGCCGGCTGGAGAGGCTGCCGGCCGCCGACCACGAGCACGCGGTCCTCGATGCGGTGCGCACCGAAGTGGCCGCCGTGCTCGGCCACGACGGCGCGGCCTCCGTCGAACCCAAGCGCGCCTTCACCGAGCTGGGCTTCGATTCGCTCGCCGCCGTGGAACTGCGCAACAAGCTCAACGCGGTGAGCGGGCTGCGGCTCCCCTCCACGATGATCTTCGACTACGCCACCCCCGCGGCGCTCGCGGGCTACCTGCTCACCCGGCTCGTACCGGAGCGGCCCGGTGACACGGCACGCGCCCAGGACGCGGGGGGCGCAGGGGACGCCGAGGACGCGCGCCTGCGCGACCTGCTGGCGGGCATCCCGGTGGCCCGGATCCGCGCGGCGGGCCTGCTGGATTCCCTGCTGGAGCTGTCCGGACCGGACCCCTCCCCCGGCGCGGCCCCGGGCTCCGGCCCGGGCGGCTCCGGCCCGGGCGCGGACGACGAGGCCGCGGCCGGGCAGAGCCTGTCGGACATCAAGAGCATGAACATCGCCGATCTCGTGCGGACCGCACTCGACCGCAGCGACGCCAAGTAATCAGGGAGCGACACCTACCGTGGACACATCCGTCGAGCAGATCGTCGAGGCGCTGCGCGAGTCACTGCTGGAGAACGAGCGGCTGCGTCGGCAGAACGCGCGCCTGACCGCATCGGCCGCGACCCCGGAGCCCGTGGCGATCGTGGCGATGAGCTGCCGCTACCCCGGTGGCGTGGGCTCGCCCGAACAGCTGTGGCGCCTCGTCGACGAGGGCGTCGACGCCATCGGCGGCTTCCCGGCCGACCGCGGCTGGGACGTCGAGGGCCTCTACGACCCGGACCCGGACACGCCCGGCAAGACCCACGTGCGCGAGGGCGGGTTCCTCTACGGGGCCGCCGGGTTCGACGCCGCGTTCTTCGGCATCTCGCCGCGCGAGGCCATCGCGATGGACCCCCAGCAGCGGCTGCTCCTGGAGACCTCATGGGAGGCCTTCGAGCGGGCGGGCATCGATCCCCACACCGTCCGGGGCAGCCGGACCGGCGTCTTCGCCGGCGTGATGTACCACGACTACGGCAGCTGGCTGACGGGGGACGTGCCCGAGGGCGTCGAGGGCTACCTCGGCAACGGCAACCTCGGCAGCGTCGCCTCCGGCCGGGTCTCGTACACCCTCGGCCTGGAGGGCCCCGCGGTCACCGTGGACACGGCCTGTTCTTCCTCGCTGGTCGCCCTGCACCTCGCCGTCCAGGCGCTGCGCACGGGGGAGTGCACGCTGGCGCTGGCCGGCGGCGTGACGGTGATGTCGACCCCCGACACGTTCGTGGACTTCAGCCGGCAGCGCGGGCTGTCCCTGGACGGCCGCTGCAAGTCGTTCGCGGCCGGGGCCGACGGCACGGGCTGGGGCGAGGGCGCCGGCATGCTGCTCCTGGAGCGGCTCTCCGACGCCCGGCGCAACGGCCACCCGGTCCTCGCCGTCGTCAAGGGCAGCGCCATCAACCAGGACGGCGCCTCCAACGGGCTGACCGCGCCCAACGGCCCGTCCCAGCAGCGCGTGATCCGCCAGGCCCTGGCCGACGCCGGGCTGCGCACCGACGAGGTGCACGCCGTCGAGGCCCACGGCACCGGCACCCCGCTCGGCGACCCCATCGAGGCGCAGGCCCTGCTCGCCACGTACGGACAGGAGCGCGAACAGCCCCTGTGGCTGGGCTCGGTCAAGTCGAACATCGGGCACACCCAGGCCGCCGCCGGGGTGGCCGGCATCATCAAGATGGTCATGGCCATGCGCCACGGCAGGCTGCCCAGGACGCTGCACGCCGAGGAGCGCACCCCCCAGGTCGACTGGGAGGCGGGCGCCGTCGAACTGCTCGCCGAGGCGCGCGAGTGGCCCGGCACCGAAGGCCCCCGGCGGGCGGGCGTCTCCTCGTTCGGCATCAGCGGCACCAACGCCCACGTGATCCTGGAAGGCGTCCCCGGGCCCGAGCGGACCGGCGAGCCGGCCGGACTCACCGGGCCGGTCCCGCTGGTCCTCTCCGGCCAGGGCGAGCAGGGACCCGCCGCCCAGGCCCGGCAGCTGCTCGGCCACCTCACCGGCGCCGGGGAGGAAGGCCCGGCCCCGGCGCCGCTCCCCGACGTCGCCCACACGCTGGCGACCTCGCGGGCCGCCCTGGACCACCGCGCCGTGGTGATCGGCGGCGACCGCGAGACCCTCCTCGCGGGGCTGGCCGCGCTCGCCGAGGGCACCGCGGCGCCGCAGGTCGTCCAGGGCCGGCGGGCGAGCGAGTCCCGGATCGCCTTCGTCTTCCCCGGACAGGGCTCCCAGTGGGCCGGCATGGCCGCCGAACTCCTCGACGCCTCCCCGGTGTTCGCCGCGAGGATGGCCGAGTGCGCCGAGGCGCTGGCCCCCTTCACCGACTGGGACCTGCTGGACACCGTGCGCGACGCGGCGCCCCTGGAGCGCGTGGACGTCGTCCAGCCCGCCCTCTGGGCGGTCATGGTCTCGCTCGCCGGGCTGTGGCGCTCGTACGGCGTGAGCCCCGCCGCCGTCATCGGGCACTCCCAGGGCGAGATCGCCGCCGCGTGCGTCGCCGGGGCGCTCTCCCTCGCCGACGGCGCGCGCGTCGTGGCCCTGCGCAGCCGGGCCATCGCCGACGAGCTCTCCGCCCGCGGCGGGATGCTGTCGGTCGCGCTGCCCGAGGAGCGGATCCGCGAGCGGCTCGACGCCTATGACGGCCGGGTCTCCGTCGCCGCCGTCAACGGTGCCGCCTCCGTCGTCCTCTCGGGTGACATCGACGCCCTCGACGCGCTGGAGGAGCTGCTCAAGTCCGAGGAGGTCCGGGTCAAGCGGCTGCCCGTCGACTACGCCTCGCACTCCGCGCAGGTGGAGACGATCCGCGAGCGGCTCCTGGCCGAACTGGCCCCCGTCGCCCCGCGCTCCGCGGACGTGCCGTTCTACTCCACCGTCACCGGCGCCCTGTTCGACACCGTCGGGCTCGACGCCGGGTACTGGTACACGAACCTGCGCCGGACCGTGCTCTTCGAACCCACCACCCGGGTGCTGCTCGCCGGAGGCTACGGCGTCTTCGCCGAGTGCAGCCCCCACCCCGTGCTCCTGCACAGCATCGAGGAGACCGCCGACGCCGCGGGCGCGGACATCACCGGCCTCGGCTCGCTGCGCCGCGACGAGGGCGGCCCGGCCCGCTGGCTCGCGTCGCTGGCCGAGGCCTTCGTGCACGGCGTCCCCGTCGACTGGCGGCTCGCCTTCGACGGCATGCCCGTCCGCCCGGCCGACCTGCCCACGTACGCCTTCCAGCGCGAGCGGTTCTGGCTCGGCCGCTCCTCCGCCGCCGGGGACGTGACCGCCGCCGGGCTCGCGGCCCCCGGGCACCCGCTGCTCGGCGCCGCGGTCACCGTCGCCGACGGCGGGGGCATGCTCTTCACCGGGCGGCTCTCCACCGCCGGCGCCCCCTGGCTCGCCGACCACGCCGTCGGCGGGACGGCCCTGCTGCCCGGCACGGCGTTCGTGGAGCTCGCCATCGCCGCGGGCGACGAGCTCGGCTGCGGCCGGGTGGGCGAGCTGACGCTGGAGGCGCCGCTGCTGCTGCCCGCACGGGGAGCCGTCCAGGTGCAGGTCCGCGTCGGCGACGCCGACGGGGCGGGGCAGCGCGCCGTGTCGGTGCACTCCCGCCCGGAGGACGGCGCCGACGGCTGGACCCGTCACGCCTCCGGCCTGCTGGAACCGGACGCCGCGGACGCCGGGTTCGACCTCGCCGCCTGGCCGCCCGCGGGCGCACGGCCGGTCGGCGTCGACGACGTCTACGAACGGCTCGCCGGACAGGGCTACCACTACGGCCCCGCCTTCCAGGGCCTGCGCGCCGCCTGGCGGCGCGGCGAGGAGACCTTCGCCGAGGTCGAACTGCCCGTGGAGGCGGAGCGCTTCGGCCTCCACCCCGCCCTGTTCGACGCGGCCCTGCACGCCGCCGGGCTCGGCGAACCGGAGGAAGGTACGGCCCGGCTGCCCTTCTCGTGGACCGGCGTCTCGCTGTACGCGGCCGGGGCGACCGCCCTGCGCGTACGGATCACCGGCACCGACGTCACGACGCTCCAGCTCGCCGACACCACCGGCGCGCCCGTGGCCGCCGTCGAGGGCCTCGTCGCCCGCACCGCCGACCCCGGCGCGCTCGCCGCGGCCGGCCGCGCCGACGACCTCTACCGCCTCGACTGGCCCGCCCTGCCCGCCGCCGGACCCGTCACCGCCGGGCACGCCGTGCTCGGCGAGGGCGGCCTCGACGCCCTGGACGAGGTGCCCGCCTACGCCGTCCTGCCCGTGAGCGGATCCGGCGACCCCCTCGCCGCCACGCGCGCAGAGGCCGCACGGGTGCTCGCGACCGTACGTCACTGGCTCGCCGACGACCGCGCCGCCTCCTCCCGGCTGATCGTGCTCACCCGCGGAGCCGTGGCCGTCGGCACGGAGGGCGTCACGGACCTGGCCGCGGCCGCCGTCTGGGGCCTGGTCCGCGCGGCCCAGGCCGAGAACCCCGGCCGCCTCGTCCTCATCGACGCGGACGCCGCGGCCACGCCCGGCGACGCGGCCACCGCGGCCGAGGCCTCCGGCGAACCCCAGCTCGCCCTGCGTGCGGGCACGGCCCACGTGCCCCGGATGGTCAGGGCGAGCGGCGGCAGCGAGGACATCGCCCTCGACCCCGAGGGCACCGTGCTGATCACCGGAGGCACCGGTGTGCTCGGCGGCCTGATCGCCCGTCACCTGGTGACCGCGCACGGCGCGCGCAACCTCCTGATCGCCGGCCGCAGCGGCGTCCTGTCCGACGACCTCGCCGGCCTGGACGCGGCCGTGACCGTGGCCCGGTGCGACGCCTCCGACCGCGACCAGCTCGCCGGACTCCTCGCCGCGGTCCCCGCCGAACACCCGCTGACCGCGGTCGTCCACCTCGCGGGCGCCCTGGACGACGGCCTCGTCACCGCCCTCACCCCCGAACGGCTCGACGCCGTCCTGCGGCCCAAGGCCGACGCCGCCTGGCACCTGCACGAACTCACCGAGGGCCTGGACCTCGCCGCCTTCGTGCTGTTCTCCTCGGCGGCCGGCACCGTGGACGGCGCGGGCCAGTCCGGCTACGCCGCCGCCAACGCCTTCCTCGACGGCCTGGCCCACCACCGCGCCGCCCGGGGCCTGCCCGCCCTCTCCCTGGCCTGGGGCTTCTGGGAGCAGCGCACCGGCATGACCGCGCACCTGACGGACGCCGACGTCGCGCGCATGGCGCGCTCGGGGGTCCGGCCGCTGGCCACCGAGGACGGCCTCGGGCTCTTCGACACCGCACTGACCGCGGGCACACCGCTGCTGCTGCCGGTCGGCCTCGATGCGGCCGCCCTCCGGCGCGCGGACTCCCTCTCCCCGGTGCTCCGCGGACTGGTCCGGGCCCCCGCCCGGCGCACCGCGGCGACGGCCTCCGCGGGCGGCGGACTCCGGGACCGGCTGACCGCCGCGGCGCCCGCCGAACGCGACGCGCTGCTCCTCGAACTCCTGCGCACCCACGTCGCCGCCGTCCTCGGCCACGACGCGGACATGGTCCTCGACGCGCGCCGCGCCTTCCGCGAGATCGGCTTCGACTCGCTGACGGCGGTCGAACTGCGCAACCGCCTCTCCGCCGCCCTCGGCCTGCGGCTGCCCGCGACCCTCGTCTTCGACTACCCCGACTCCACCGCCCTGGTGGCCCACCTCAAGGCCGAACTGACCGGCCCCGACGACCCGGCCGGCACCGCACTCGCCGGCGCGCCCGCGGCCGGAGCGGACGAGCCCGTCGCGATCGTGGCCATGAGCTGCCGCTACCCCGGCGGCGTCACCACGCCCGAGGAGCTGTGGCGCCTGCTCGCCGACGGCGGGGACGGCATGTCGGCCTTCCCGGCCGACCGCGGCTGGGACCTCGACGGCCTCTACGACCCCGAGCCGGGCAAGGCCGGCCGGTGCAGCACCCGCGAGGGCGGATTCCTGCACGACGCCGCCGACTTCGACCCGGACTTCTTCGGCATCTCGCCGCGCGAGGCCCTCGCGACGGACCCGCAGCAGCGCCTGCTGCTGGAGACCTCGTGGGAGGCCCTGGAGCGCGCGGGCATCGACCCGCACGCGGTACGGGGCAGCCGCACCGGCGTCTTCGCCGGCGTGATGTACCACGACTACGGCAGCAGGCTCAGCAACGCCCCCGAGTCCGTACGGGACTACCTCGGCAACGGCAGCCTCGGCAGCGTCGCCTCCGGCCGGGTCGCCTACACCCTGGGCCTGGAGGGCCCCACGCTCACCGTGGACACCGCCTGCTCCTCGTCGCTGGTCGCCCTCCACCTGGCGGTGCAGGCCCTGCGGCAGGGCGAGTGCACCCTCGCCCTGGCCGGCGGCGTGTCCGTGATGTCCACCGTCGACACGTTCGTGGACTTCAGCAGGCAGCGCAACCTCGCCGGGGACGGCCGGGCCAAGTCCTTCGCCAACGGCGCCGACGGCACCGCCCTCTCCGAGGGCGCGGGCATGCTGCTCCTGGAGCGGTTGTCGGACGCGCGGCGCAACGGGCACGAGGTGCTGGCCGTCGTGCGGGGTTCGGCGGTCAACCAGGACGGCGCGTCCAACGGCCTGACGGCCCCCAACGGCCCGTCCCAGCAGCGCGTGATCCGGCAGGCGCTGGAGAGCGCCGGTCTGGCGGCGGCGGACGTCGACGCGGTGGAGGCGCACGGCACCGGCACCACCCTCGGCGACCCCATCGAGGCGCAGGCACTGCTCGCCACGTACGGACAGGACCGCCCCGGGGACCGGCCGCTGTGGCTCGGCTCCATCAAGTCGAACATCGGGCACGCGCAGGCCGCCGCCGGCGTGGCCGGTGTGATCAAGATGGTCATGGCGATGCGCCACGGCGTCCTGCCCGCCACGCTCCACGTGGACGAGCCCTCGCGGCAGGTCGACTGGACGGCCGGCAGCGTGGAGCTGCTGACGCAGGCGCGCGATTGGCCGGAGGCGGAGGGGCGTCCGCGCCGGGCGGGCATCTCCTCGTTCGGCATCAGCGGCACCAACGCCCACACCATCATCGAGGCGCCGGCCCCGGCCGCGGGGCCCGAGGACGGTCCCGTCCAGGCCTCCGCGCCCGCGGCCGAAGCACCCCTGCTGCCCGTCCTGCTGTCCGGGAACACCCCGGAAGCCCTCGCGGCACAGGCCGGGCGCCTCGCGGCCGTCCAGGACGTCCCCCTCGCCGACCTCGCCTTCTCCCTGGCCACCGGGCGGGCCGCCCTCGGCCACCGGGCCGGCGTGGTCGCCCGCGACCGGAACGAGCTCGCCGCGGGCCTCGCGGCGCTGGCGGCGGGCGCCACGGCGCCGGGCGTGGTGCGCGGCAGGCCCGTCGCCGGCAAGGTCGCCTTCCTGTTCACCGGGCAGGGCGCCCAGCGCCCGGGAATGGGACGGGAGCTGTACGCACAGCACCCCGTGTTCCGCGCCGCGTTCGACGCGGCGTGCCGCCACTGCGACGCCCACCTCGACCGCCCGCTGCGCGACGTGGTCTTCTCCGCGCCGGACAGCGCCGAGGCCGCCCTGCTCGACCGGACGGCGTACACCCAGAGCGCCCTGTTCGCCGTCGAGACCGCCCTGTTCCGCCTGCTGGAGTCCTGGGGGATCCGGCCGGACCTCCTCGCCGGGCACTCCATCGGCGAGCTGACCGCGGCCCACGTCGCGGGCGTGCTCTCCCTGGAGGACGCCGCCCGCCTCGTCGTGGCCCGGGGCCGCCTCATGGAGACGCTGCCCGCCGGTGGCGCGATGCTGGCCGTCGACGCGACGGAGGAGGAGGTGCGGGCGCACCTCGGTGACGGCGCGGACATCGCCGCCGTCAACGGGCCCCGCGCCGTGGTGGTCTCCGGCGACGAGGACGCGGTGGCCGCCGTCGCCGCCGCCTTCGGCGACCGCAGGACGAAGCGGCTGCGGGTCAGCCACGCCTTCCACTCGGCGCGCATGGAGCCCGTGCTCGCGGAGTTCGAGGAGGTCGCGCGGAGCCTGCGGTTCGCCGCCCCGGCCGTGCCGGTCGTCTCCAACCTGACCGGCCTCCGGGCCACGGACGAGGAGCTGGCCTCGCCCGCGTACTGGGTGCGCCACGCCCGCGAGGCCGTCCGGTTCGCCGACGGCATCCGCACCCTGGAGGCGGCGGGCGTCCGCACCTTCCTGGAGATCGGGCCCGACGCGGTGCTCTCCACCATGGGCGCCTCGTGCGTGGAGGACGCCGAGCGGTCGCTGTTCGTCCCCGTGCTGCGCCGCGACCGCGAGGAGCCCGTCGCCCTGGCCACCGCCCTGGCGACGCTGCAGGTCCGCGGCGTGCCCCTCGACCGGGAGCGGATCTTCGCCGGGACCGGCACCCGCCGGACCGACCTGCCCACGTACGCCTTCCAGCGGCAGCGGCTGTGGCTCGACGACGCGCCCACCGGCCCTGCCGGCGCCGGCGGGGTCGGGCAGACGCCCGCGGACCACCCCCTGCTCGGCGCGGAGATCCGGCTGGCGGATGACGACGCCGTCGCGCTGACCGGTCGGGTGTCGCTGGAGACGCACCCCTGGCTGGCCGACCACGCCGTCGCCGGAGTGGTCCTCCTGCCCGGCAGTGCCTTCGTCGAACTGGCCGTCCAGGCCGGGGACCGCACGGGCTGCGGCCTGGTCGAGGAACTCACCGTCGAGCGGCCGCTGGCACTGCCCGCGCGGGGCGGGGTGCAGCTGCAGGTGGTCGCCGGAGCACCCGACGCGACCGGCCGGCGGACCCTCACCGTCCACGCGCGCACCGAGGACGCGGGGGAGGCGTGGACGCGGCACGTCACCGGCGTCCTCGCACCCGCTCCCGCGGCCGGGCCCGAGGCGCTCGGCGCCTGGCCGCCCGCGGGCGCCGCACCCGTCGACCTGACCGGCACCTACGACCACCTTGCCGAGCAGGGCTACGGCTACGGCCCGCTCTTCCGGTGCCTGCGCGCCGCTTGGCGGCTCGGCGAGGAGGTCTACGCCGAACTCGCCCTGCCCGAGGGCGCGCAGACGGCCGGCTTCGGGCTGCACCCGGCGCTGCTCGACTCGGCCCTGCACGCCATCGACCTCGTCGACGGCCAGGACCCGACGGTCATGACCCTGCCGTTCGCCTGGGAGGGCGTCTCGCTCCATGCGGCGGGCGCCTCGGCGGTGCGGCTGCGGCTCACCCCGCGCGGCACCGAGCAGATGGGCCTGCACCTGTACGACGGCGCGGGGTCGCCCGTCGCCGCGGTGTCCTCGCTGCGCATCCGGCCGGTGACCGCGGAACAGCTGGGCGCCGCCGCCCCGGCACCGGGGGACCTGTACGAACTGGAGTGGAAGCCGGTGCCGCTGCCCGCGGCCGACGGTTCCCTCGCCGCACTTCCCGAGACGGTGCTGTTCGCCCCGGAGCCCCCGGCCGGGGACGCCCCCGCCGCCGCCCGGGAGACCCTGCACGCGATGCTGGCCACGCTCCAGGAGCGCCTCGCCGACGAGTCCCTCGGGGACGCGCGGCTGGTGGTCGTCACCCGGGGAGCGGTCGACCCGGAGGGCGCACCCGGCCTCGCCCAGGCCGGGATCTGGGGCCTCGTGCGGTCCGCGGCCGTCGAACACCCCGGCCGGCTCGCGCTCGTCGACCTCGACGACGACCCGGCCTCCCGGGCCGCCCTCCCCGCGGCGGTGGCCGCCGGGGAACCCGAGCTCGCCCTGCGCGCGGGCAAGGCCCACGCCCCCGCCCTGTCCCCGGCCGCGCCCGTCCCCGGCGCCGCTCCGGCCCTCACCGGGCCGGACCGGGACGGCACCGTGCTCATCACGGGCGGCACCGGCAGCCTCGGCCGGCTGCTCGCCCGGCACCTGATCACCGGACACGGCGTCCGGCACCTGGTGCTGAGCAGCCGCGGCGGCGACCCGGGCGACCTCGGCGACCTGCGCGAGCTCGGCGCGACGGTGACCGTCGCCGCGTGCGACGCGGCCGACCGCGAGGCCCTGGCCGCGCTGCTCGCCGCGATACCTCAGGCGCATCCGCTCACCGCCGTGGTGCACGCCGCGGGCGTGCTGGACGACGGGCTGCTGCCGTCGCTGACCCCCGACCGCCTCGACGCGGTCCTGCGGCCCAAGGCCGACGCGGCCTGGAACCTGCACGAGCTCACCCGCGACCTCGGTCTCTCCGCGTTCGTGCTGTTCTCCTCCGCCGCTGCCGCCCTGGGGGCGGCGGGCCAGGGCAACTACGCGGCCGCCAACGCCTTCCTGGACGCCCTCGCGGCCCGGCGGCGCGCGGCCGGGCTGCCCGCCCTGTCCCTGGGCTGGGGCCTGTGGGACACCGCCTCGGGCATGGCCGGCTCGCTCGGCGAGGCCGAGCTGCGGCGGCTGGCCCGCGACGGCGTCGAGCCGCTGCCGGCCGAACGGGCGCTGGCCCTCTTCGACCGGGCCCTGAGCGCGGACCGCGCCCTGCTCCTGCCCATGCGGGTGCGGCCCACCGAAGGCGCCCCGCCGATCGTGCGGGCGCTCGGCGGCGCACCGGTCCGGCGGACCGCCCACGCCGCACCCGCCCACGCCGCACCCGTCACCGCCGAGGCCGGAACGCCGCAGCCCGGCGCTGCCGCCCTCCCGCAGCGGCTCGCTGAGCTGTCGCCCGCGGAGAGCCGGAAGCTGCTGCTGGAGACGGTGTGCGGGCACGTCGCCGACGTGCTCGGGCACGCACGCGCCGACGCCGTCGACCCCGAGCGGGGCTTCGGCGAACTGGGAGTGGACTCGCTGTCCGCGCTGGAGCTGCGCAACCGCATCGGCGCCGACACCGGGCTGCGCCTGTCGGCGACCCTGACCTTCGACTACCCCACGCCCGCCGCCATCGCGGAGCACCTCTTCGGTGAACTGGCCGGGGAGGAGGACGGGGCCGGGGCCGTGCAGGACGCGGAGGCCGAAGTGATGCGCCTCGAAGCCCTGCTGGACGCCGCGGTCGTGCACGGCGAGCAGCGGGCGCGGGTCGCCGTGCGGCTGCGGGCCCTCACGGCGAAGTGGACGGACGCCGGCCCCCGGGAGGAGGAACGCGAGAAGAGCGGACCCGGACTGGAGACCGCGACCGCCGACGAGCTGTTCGGGATCCTGGACGACGAGCTGGAGACGTACAACTGAGCACGGCGGCTCGGTATCCGCTCAGGCGGTGCCGCGCACCGCGGCCGACCGGGCCGCGGGCGCCGGGTCCGACGGCGTCGGTATCCGGTACTCGATCACCTTGGACGGCAGCTCGGTGCGGCTGGCCACGTTCAGCTTGCGGTACACGCGCGTGAGGTGCTGCTCGACCGTGCTGATGGTGACGTGGATGCGGCTGCTGATCTCGCGGTTGGTGTAGCCGAGCGCGGCCAGCGCCGCGACCCGGCACTCCGCGTCGCTGAGGGCCGGTGCGGCGCCGGGGGCCTCCGGCTCGGGCCGCTCCAGGCGGTTGCCGACCGGCGAGTCGATGCGGCACACCGCGGCTTCCTGGGCGGCCTGCTGCGCCAGGAGCCGGGCACGGGGGAACTCGCCCAGCTCGTAGTGGGCGGCGGACAGCTCGGCGTAGGCGAGGGCGAGTTCCAGCCGGTCGCCGCAGACCTGGAGCAGATCGACGGACTCGCGCAGGAGGGCGGTGCGGTGGCGCAGCTGGCTCGCCCCGGCGAGGACGCGCAGGGTGACGGCGCGCGTCCGGGAGCCGAAGCCCCCGTGCTGCTTGAGCTGTTTCTGCGCCCAGTCCTTGGCGATGCGCTGCTTGCCGATGCGCAGGTTCGCCTGGGCGAGGTCGGTGCGCCAGGGGATCATCGCCTGGAGGCCGGCGTTGCGGTCCTGCATGAGCTGGCCGCAGGTCTCGAAGTCGTTGAGCGCGGCGAAGGCCCGCCCGGTGGCCAGGTAGTGGTGTCCCCTGGCGCGCAGGTACTGCACGCCGAAGAGCGTCTGGAACATGCTGTCCGGAACCTTGCGCTGCAGCAGGTCCGCCGCGGCCTCGTGCCGGCCCCGGGCCGTGTACGCGAACAGGGCCGTCGACAGCGGCAGTCCGGCCAGCACGCCCCAGCCCTGCGGGTGCAGCAGGCCGAGGGCCTCGACGGCCTTCTCCGACGCGGTCTCGACGTCGCCTTGCAGCAGGGCGATCTCGGCCCGCACGGCGCCGAGGACGGCCTGCCAGGTGGTGGATTCGCGCCGCCCGGCGTCGGCCAGGAGGGAGTCGCACACCTCCGCCGCCGTCGCGGGCCGGTCTGCGTGCGCGATGACCATCAGGGAGATCGTGGTGAGTTCGAGCCGCAGGTCGCTGAGCTGGTGGCTCTGCAGGGCCTCGGCCACGTGCGTCACGGATTCGTCGGTGACGGTGCCGCCGGATCCGCCGGCCATGAGGGCGACACTCGCCCACAGGCTGCTGGTGTGGTCCACCACGGTCGGTTCCAGGGGACTCGTCCTGCCGGTGTCGCCGCGCTGCCCGGCCCGCGGCGCGCCGTAGAACCACTGTCTGACGAACTCCATCTCGGCCAGGAGCCGGGCGTCCGTCCGCGTGCGCAGGCCGCCTAACGCGCTGATCGTCTCCGCCGCGAGGTCCGTATCGCCCTGCCAGAGCATGTGGCGCAGCACGGTGGCCGTGTCGCGGGTGTCCAGGGAGCCGGCGCGGGCGGCGGGGTAGAGCGGCGCGAGGTGCGGCCCGGCGGCCGCCGGGTTGACCCGCCACACCGCCCGGGCCAGGGTCGCGGAGAGCGCGTGGCGCTCGCGCCGGTCCTTGCACTCCCGCAGGGCGAGCCCGAGGAAGCTCGCGGCCTCCTCGACGTCGTCCGCGGCCAGGGCCTGTTCGGCCGCCCGCCGCAGCACCGCGGGCCCCCAGGGCTCGGGGGCCCGGCCCGCGGCCAGCAGGTGCCGTGCCACGTCGGCGAGGGGATCGCCCACCTCGTAGCGCAGCTGTGCGACGTCGCCGTGCAGGCGCGAGCGCTCGCCCGCCGCGAGGCTGCTGAGCACCGCGCCCGCCGCCACCGCGTGCCGGAAGCGGTAGCCGTCGAGCAGCCCCATCGAGGACAGCAGCTCGGCCGCCTGCTGCACCTCGTCCGGGGACAGGCCCGTCACCGCCGCCGCGCCGCGCGCCGAGGCGGCGTCGCCGAGGGCGGCCAGCGCCGCGGCGGTCCGCGCGTGGCCGGGCCCGGTGCGCGACAGGCAGGCCAGCACCGCCTGCCGGTAGGCGACGCTCGCCACCGGCTCCGCGACGTCGGCGCCGAAGCGCGTGGTGTCGTCCAGGAGGGCGCGCACCAGCATGGGGTTGCCGGCGGTCATGCGGTGGTAGCGGGAGCGGGCGCCGGGAGGTAACGGGCGCTCCGACTGCGCGGCGAGCATGCTGCCGACCCCCTCCTCGGAGAGCGGCGCGAGGCGGACCCGGCGGTGCGGGCGGCGGAGGAGCTCGGTGTGGACGAGCGGGTGGGCCGGCCCGTACTGCTCCCAGCCCGTGCACACCACCAGGACGCGCCGGGTGCGGATCCGCTGCAGCAGCGCGAGGACGGCCTGGAGCGAAGCGCCGTCCATGTAGTGGCAGTCGTCGATGCCGATCACTACGGGCCGCTCGTCCGCCAGTTCCACCACGGCCGCGGCGACGTCCTGGACGGCGCGCGCGACGCACTTCTCCCGCTCCTGCCCGGACGGCGGGGGAGTGCTCCCGGCGGAGGTGCGGCAGCCGGTGATCCGGTCCAGCACGTCCGCGGCGACGTCGCCGCTCAGCAGCAGGTCCCCCGCGGTGCCCAGCGGTTGGAACCGTTCGGTGACGGAGGCGGTGGCGATGAGGAGCCGGGCCCCTGCCGCCGCCACCGTGTTGGCGAACTCGTGCAGGAGCTCGGTCTTGCCCGAGCCCGGCCCTCCGCTGATCATCACGAGCTGTCCCGCTCCGCCGGCACAGTCGGCGAACGCCTCGCTCAAGGCTTGCAGTTCTTTATGGCGGTCGAACAGATGCATACATCGCCCCCGCGGTCAGTATTTCCGAGAATCCGGGTTCACCGAACAGCACTGCGGCACTGCAACTCCCGTACCGGGCACCCGTGCACGGATGCCGGCCCCTGTGCAGTCCACCGCATGGTCTAGCCGAAACCGATAGATCCCGCGTAAACGTTTCGTCACCAAAACGGATCACGCGTTCAGCGAACCCCATCGTTCTAGGACATCAGCGAAATATGGACACGAAACCTATGTAACGTGTCGCATGGGTGTCAACGGTAGGCCGGTCCTCCAAGTTCCGTGCCTCCAAGAGTAGGGAAGGTCGTCCCACCGCCCTCGGTTGCCTCACGGAAAGCAAAGTCCGCCCCTTGGGCGCACCCCCTTGCGGGCACCCCTACCCCCCTGCCCGGGCTGGGGGGGATAGGGGTTGGCCCGGCCGTCCGCGGCTCCTTAGCCTCCGATGGGCGGGGGCGCGGACCGAGGAGCCGTGGGAACCCCGCGTTTCCCGAAGGCTTCTGTCGATTCCGATCGGACGGCTGCGCTGGTGAACAACGAGGACCGACTGCTCGACTACCTCCGACGGACGACGTCGGACCTGCGCGAGACGCGGCGCAGGCTGCGCGAGTCCGAGCAACGCGCGCACGAACCCGTCGCGATCGTGGGCATGGGGTGCCGCTACCCCGGAGGCGTCACCACCGCGCAGGAGCTGTGGGAGCTGGTGGCCGCGGGCACCGACGCCGTCTCGGAGTTCCCCGCCGACCGCGGATGGGACACCGACTCCCTGTACGACCCCGAACCCGGGCGCCCGGGCCGGACCTACGCCCGCACGGGCGGATTCCTGCACGACGCCGCGGAGTTCGACGCCGGCTTCTTCGGGATCAGCCCCCGCGAGGCACTGGCCACCGACCCCCAGCAGCGGCTGCTGCTGGAGATCTGCCACGAGGCGTTCGAGGACGCGGGCGTCCTACCGTCCGACCTGCGCGGCAGCCGCACCGGGGTCTTCGCCGGCGTCATGTACAACGACTACGCGACCCGCATCCGGTCCGTCCCCGAGGACCTCGACGGCTACCTCGCCAACGGCAGCGCCGCCAGCATCGCCTCGGGCCGGGTGGCCTACACCTTCGGCCTCGAAGGGCCGGCCGTCACCATCGACACCGCCTGCTCGTCCTCGCTGGTCGCCCTGCACTGGGCGGTCCGGGCCCTGCAGTCCGGCGAGTGCGCCCTGGCCCTCGCCGGCGGCGTCACGGTGATGTCGACGCCCGAGACGTTCGTCGACTTCAGCCGGCAGCGGGGCCTCGCGCCCGACGGCCGCTGCAAGGCCTTCGCCGCGGGCGCCGACGGCACCGGCTGGGGCGAGGGCGCCGGCATGCTGCTCCTGGAACGGCTCTCCGACGCCCGCCGCAACGGCCGGCGCGTCCTCGCCGTCGTCAAGGGCAGCGCGATCAACTCCGACGGCGCCAGCAGCCGGCTCACGGCCCCCAACGGCCCCTCCCAGCAACGGGTCATCCGCCAGGCGCTGGCGAACGCGGGCCTCTCCCCGGCGGACGTCGACGCCGTCGAGGCGCACGGCACCGGCACCACGCTCGGCGACCCCATCGAAGCCCAGGCCCTGCTCGCGACGTACGGCCGTGACCGGACCGAGGGGCGGCCGCTGTGGCTGGGCTCGGTCAAGTCGAACCTCGGTCACACCCAGGCCGCCGCGGGCGTCGCCGGTGTGATCAAGATGGTCATGGCGATGCGCCACGGCGCCCTGCCGAAGACCCTGCACGCCGACGAGCCCTCGCCGCAGGTCGACTGGGACTCCGGGGCGGTGGAGCTGCTCACCGCGCACCGCGCCTGGCCGCAGACCGGAGGGCCCCGGCGGTCGGCCGTCTCGTCGTTCGGGATCAGCGGGACCAACGCGCACGTGGTGCTGGAGGAGGCGCCCGAGGAGGGGACGCCGGGGGTCGCCGGGACGACAGGGGCCGCCAGGACCACCGGGGTTGCCGCGGCCGCAGGGACCGCCGGGGCCGCAGCGGCCTCCGGTGCCGCCGCCCCCGGCGGCGCGGCCTCCACCGAGGCCTCGGCGGGCGAGGCCGTGAGCGCGCCGCCGCTCACGGCCGTCCCCTGGCTGATCTCGGCGCGGACGCCGCAGGCCCTCGCCGGGCAGAGCCGCCGGCTGCGCGAGTGGGTCGCCGCCCGGCCCGGGGCCGGCCCCGCCGACATCGGCTTCTCGCTGGCCACCACCCGCTCCCACTGGGAGCACCGCGCCGTGGTCGTCGGCGAGAACACCGGCGAACTGCTCGCCGGCCTGGCCGCGGTCACCGCCGGTGCCGACGGCGCCGACGGCGCCGGCCCCCGCACCGGCGGGAAGGTGGCGTTCCTCTTCACCGGGCAGGGCTCCCAGCGCCTCGGCATGGGGCGCGAGCTCTACCGCGCCTTCCCCGCGTTCGCCGCCGCCTTCGACGAGGTGGCCGCGCTCATGGACGCCGAGCTGGAGATGCCGCTGACCCGGGTCGTCGAGACGGACCCCGACACCCTGCGCCGCACCGACTACGCGCAAGCCGCGATCTTCGCCGTCGAGGTGGCGCTGTACCGCCTCCTGGAATCCCTGGGCGTCCGCCCGGACTTCCTCGTGGGGCACTCCGTCGGCGAACTGGCCGCCGCGCACGTCTCCGGCGTGCTGTCCCTGGAAGGCGCCGTCGCCATGGTGCTCGCCCGCGGCGGCCTGATGCGTCAGCTGCCGCCCGGCGGCGCGATGGCGGCGATCGCGGCCTCCGAGGCCGACGTGCAGCCGCTGCTCTCCGACCGGGCCGGCCTCGCGGCCGTCAACGGCCCGCGGTCCGTGGTGGTCTCCGGTGCCGAGGACGAGGTGGCGGAGATCGCCGCACGCTTCGCCAGGAGCAGCAGGCTCAAGGTCTCGCACGCCTTCCACTCGCCGCTGATGGAGCCCATGCTGGCCGACTTCGGCCGGGTCGCCAAGGCGCAGGAGTACGAAGCGCCGCGCATCCCCGTCGTCTCGACGCTGACCGGCGCCCCGGCCACGGCCGAAGAGCTCTGCTCCCCGGACTACTGGGTGGACCACGTCCGCCGGCCCGTGCGGTTCGCCTCGGCAATGCTCACGCTGCACGACCTCGGCGTGCGGACCTACCTGGAACTGGGCCCCGACGCGGTGCTGACCGCGATGGCGCGGGACTGCGTGGGCGGCGAGCCGGTGACCGTCGCGACGATGCGCCGCGACTGCGCGGAGGAGCGCGAGTTCGTCGGGGCGCTCGGCCGGTTGCACACCGGCGGCGTGCCGGTCGACTGGGCGGCGCTGTTCGCGGGCCGCGGGGCCCGCCGGGCCGACCTCCCGACCTACGCGTTCGACCGCAGCCGGTACTGGCTGGAATCGGCCGGCAACGGCGGGGACGCGAGCGGGCTCGGCCAGCTGTCCGCCGGCCACCCCCTGCTGGGGGCCGTCACCGAGCTGCCCGACTCGGGCGGCCTCGTGCTCACCGGCCGCCTCTCGCTGTCGGCGCAGCCCTGGCTCGCCCACCACGCCGTGCACGGCACCGTCCTGCTGCCGGGCACCGGCCTCGTCGAACTCGCCGTCCAGGCAGGCGACAGGGCCGGCTGCGGCGTGGTGGAGGAGCTGACCCTGCAGGCGCCGCTCGTCCTGCCCGAGCGGGGCGCCGTGGCCGTGCAGGTGGCGGTCGGCCCCGACGGCGGCGGCCGGCGCTCGCTCGCCGTGTACTCCCGGCCCGCGGACGCCCCCGACGCGCCGTGGACCGGCAACGCCACCGGCGTGCTCGCCCCCGCAGGCGACGCCCCGCCCGCGATCGCGGCCGCCTGGCCGCCGGAGGGTGCCGAAGAGGTCGAGCTGGGCGAGCTCTACCCGGCGCTCGCCGCGGCCGGTTACGGCTACGGCGAGACCTTCCAGGGGCTGCGCGCGGTGTGGCGGCGCGGCGACGACCTGTTCGCCGAGGCCGCCCTGCCCGAGAGCGCGCGGGCGACGGCCGGCTCGTACGGCGTGCACCCCGCGCTGCTCGACGCCGCCCTCCACGCCAGCCTCCTCGGCCTCGGCCCGGGCCAGGCCGTCCTCCCCTTCAGCTGGAGCGGCGTCACCCTGCACGCCGCCGGAGCACCCGAGCTGCGCATCCGCATCGGCAAGTCCGGCGAGGACGCCGTGTCCCTGGAGATCGCGGACGGCACCGGCGCGCCGGTCGCCTCCGTACGGACGCTCGTCGCCCGCCCCGTCGCGCCCGGACAACTGGCGGGCGGCCCGGGGGAGTCGCTGTTCCGCGTCGAGCACGTCCCCCTGCCGCCCCCCGCCGGACCGCCCGCCGCCGTCCCGGCCGTGCTCGGCACGGACGACCTCGGAGTGGCCGCGCCCCTCCACGGCAGCCTCGCGTCGTTCGACGGACCCGTGCCGGACGTCGTCGTCCTGCCCGTCGCCCCCTCCGCGGCGGGGTCCGACGTGCCCACGGCCGTCCGCGCGACGCTCGGCCCCGTACTGACCACCCTGCAGGAGTGGCTCGCCGACAGCCGCTTCGACCGCTCCCGGCTCGCCGTCGTGACCCGGGCCGGCGACCTCGCGCACGCGCCGCTGGCCGGACTCGTACGCGCCGCCCAGGCGGAGAACCCCGGCCGGTTCCTGCTCGTCGACACCGACGGCAGCGACGGCCTGGCCGCCGCCCTGGCCTGCGAGGAGCCCGAAGTGGCCGTACGCGACGGCGCGCTGTCGGCGCCGCGCCTGGCCAGGACCGAGCCGGGCGAACGGCCGCGGTGGCAGCCGGAGTCCACCGTGCTGATCACCGGCGGCACCGGCGGCCTCGGCAGCCTGCTGGCGCGCCACCTCGTCACCGCCCACGGCGTCCGCCGGCTGCTGCTGACCAGCCGGCGCGGCGAGGACGCCCCCGGCGCGGCCGCGCTGCGCGCCGCACTGGAAGAGCTGGGCGCAGAGGTGACCGTGGCGCGCTGCGACGCGGCCGACCGCGAGCAGCTCGCCGCCCTCCTGGCCCGGCACGAGATCCACGGGGTGGTGCACGCGGCCGGCGTCGTCGACAACGGCATGCTCGCCGCGCTGACCCCCGGCCAGGTGGAGCGAGTGCTGCGACCCAAGGTCGACGCGGCCTGGAACCTGCACGAGCTGACCGCGGACCGGGACCTCACGGCCTTCGTGCTGCTCTCCTCGACCGCCGGCCTGCTCGTCGGCGGCGGCCAGGCCAACTACGCCGCCGCCAACACCTTCCTGGACGCGCTCGCGGCCCACCGCCGGGCCGCCGGCCTGCCCGCCGTCTCGATGGCCTGGGGCCTGTGGTCCGAGGCCGGCGGGCTCGCCGAGCGGATGGAGGCCTCCGACCTGGAGCGCATGCACCGCGCCGGCCTGCCGCCGCTGTCCGCCGCCCAGGGCCTGGAACTGTTCGACGCGGCCCTGGACACCGGGAACGCGCTCGTCGTGCCGACGAGGCTGGACCCCGCCGCCGTGCGGGCCCGCCCCGACGGGGTCCCCGCGCTGCTGCGCGGCCTCGTGCGGGGCACACCCCGGCGGGCCGCCGCGGCGGGCGCCGCAGCGGGGACGACGCCGTGGCGGGAGAGGCTGGCGCCCCTGCCGGAGGCGGAGCGGGACCGGCTGCTGACGGAGCTGGTGCTCACCCACGTGGCCGCCGTGCTCGGACACGCCTCGGCGGACGCGCTGGCCCCCGGACGGGCCTTCCAGGAAATGGGCTTCGACTCGCTCGCCGCCGTCGAACTGCGCAACCTGCTGGGCGCCGCCACCGGCCTGGCCCTGCCCGCCACCCTGGCCTTCGACCAGCCGACACCGGCGGCCCTGGCCGCGCACCTCAAGGCCGGGCTCGTCCCCGGGCCCGCCGACGCGGCCCGGGCGATGGTCGCCGAAGTGGACCGGCTGGAGGCCGCCCTGGCCGCCCTGCCCGACGCGGACGGCTCGCACGCGCGCATCACCGCGCGGCTCGAAGCCCTCCTGCGGACCTGGCACGACACGCACGGCGCGCCGGGCGGCACGGCCCCGCCCGAGGACATCGGCGGCGCCAGCGACGAAGAGCTCTTCGCGAGGATCGACAACGAACTGGGAGTCCAGTGATGGAACAGCCGGGCACCGCCGACAAGCTCCGCGACTACCTCAAGCGGGCGACGACAGAGCTCGAGCGGACCCGACGCCGCGTGCGCGAGCTGGAGGAGCGGGAGCGCGAACCGATCGCGATCATCGGCATGGGCTGCCGCTACCCCGGAGGCGTGCGAACCCCCGAGGACCTGTGGCGCATCGTCGCCGACGGCGTCGACGTGGTCTCCGGCTTCCCCGTGGACCGCGGCTGGGACATCGACAGCCTCTACGACCCCGAGCCCGGCCGCCCCGGCAAGAGCTACGTGCGCCACGGCGGGTTCCTGCACGACGCCGCCGAGTCCGACCCCGCCTTCTTCGGCATCAGCCCCAAGGACGCGGCGGGCACCGACCCCCAGCAGCGCCTCCTGCTCGAGACCTCCTGGGAGGCCTTCGAGCGGGCCGGCATCGACCCGGCCTCCGTCAAGGGCACGCCCACCGGCGTCTTCGTCGGCCTGATGCACCACGACTACGTGGGCGGCACCATCTCCGGCAGCATCGTCTCCGGGCGGATCGCCTACACCCTCGGCCTCGAAGGGCCCGCGGTCACCATGGACACCGCGTGCTCCTCCTCGCTGGTCGCCCTGCACATGGCCGTCCAGGCGCTGCGCAAGGGCGAGTGCTCGCTCGCCCTCGCGGGCGGGGCCGCCGTGATGGCGAGCCCCGAGATGTTCGTCGAGTTCAGCGAGCGGCGCGCCCTGTCGCCCGACGGCCGCTGCCGGTCCTTCTCCGAGGACGCCGCCGGGGCCGCGTGGGCCGAGGGCGCGGGCGTCCTGCTGGTCGAGCGGCTCTCGGACGCACTGCGCAACGGCCACGAGGTGCTCGCCGTGGTGCGCGGCAGCGCCATCAACCAGGACGGCGCGTCCAACGGCATGACGGCGCCCAGCGGCCCCGCCCAGATCCGCGTGATCGAGCAGGCCCTCGCCGACGCCCGGCTCGCCCCCCAGCAGGTCGACGTCGTCGAGGCGCACGGCACCGGCACCACGCTCGGCGACCCCATCGAGGCGCAGGCGGTCATCGCCGCGTACGGGCAGGGCCGGCCGGAGGGCCGCCCCGTGCGGCTCGGCTCGATCAAGTCCAACATGGGCCACCCGCAGGCCGCCGCCGGCGTCGCCGCGATCATCAAGATGGTCATGGCGATGCGCCACGGCGTCCTGCCGCGCACCCTGCACGCCGAGAACCCCACCACCGCCGTCGACTGGACGGCCGGCGACGTCGAGCTGCTCACGCAGGCCCAGGAGTGGCGGACCGACGGCGCGCCGCGCCGCGCCGGGGTGTCCTCGTTCGGGATCAGCGGCACCAACGCCCACACCATCCTCGAACAGGCCCCGGCCGCCGAGGAGCAGCAGGACCGGCCGCGCGCCGCCCTGCCCGTGGTGCCCTGGGTGCTCTCCGCCCGCACGGCGGATGCGGTCCGCGCCCAGGCCGGCCGGCTGCTGGAGGCCGACGCCGAGGGCGGCCACGACCCGTTCGACACCGGCTTCTCGCTGGCCACGACCCGCTCCCTGTTCACCCACCGGGCGGCCGTCACCGGCCGCGACCGCGAGGAGCTGCGCGAGGGACTGCGCGCACTGGCCGAGGGCCGGGAGCTGCCGGTGACCGCGGCCGGGCCGGGGCGCCTCGCCGTCCTCTTCTCCGGCCAGGGCTCCCAGCGCCCCGGCATGGGCCGCGAACTGCACGCGGCCTTCCCCGTCTTCGCCCGCGCCTTCGACGAGCTGTGCGCCGAGTTCGACAAGCACCTCGACCGGCCGCTGCGGGACGTCGTCCTCGATCCCGGCTCCGAGCTGCTGCACCGGACGCGGTTCACCCAGGCCGGCCTGTTCGTCTTCGAAGTCGCGCTGTTCCGCCTGCTGGAGTCGTGGGGGATCCGCCCCGACCTGCTCGGCGGGCACTCCATCGGCGAGGTCGTCGCCGCGCACGTCGCCGGCGTGCTGTCCCTGCCGGACGCCGTCACGCTGGTCGCCGCGCGCGGCCGCCTGATGCAGGAGCTCCCGGCCGGCGGTGCGATGGTCGCGGTCCGCGCCGCCGAGGCCGACGTCGCCCCGCTGCTCACCGAGGGCGCCGGCCTCGCCGCCGTCAACGGGCCCCGCTCCGTGGTCGTCTCCGGCGACGAGGACGCGGTGCTGGCCGTGGCGGAGCGGTTCGGCAAGACCACCCGGCTGCGCGTCTCGCACGCGTTCCACTCGCACCGCATGGACGCCATGCTGGAGCCCTTCCGCACGGCGATCGAGGGGCTGGACTTCCACGAGCCCCGGCTGCCCGTCGTCTCCAACGTCACCGGGCAGCTCGCCACCGAACTGACCTCGCCCGCGTACTGGGTCCGGCACGTCCGCGACGCCGTCCGCTTCGACGACGGCGTGCGCACCCTCGCCGCCGAGGGCGCCGTCCGCTTCCTGGAGGTCGGCCCCGACGCCGTGCTCGCCGGCATGGCCCAGGACGCCGTGGACCAGGTCGTCGCCACCCAGCGCCGCGACCAGGGCGAGGTCAAGGCCCTCATCGACGCGGTGTGCAGGCTGCACACCGGCGGGCTGAGCCCCGACTGGCCGGCGCTGTTCGCCGGCGCCCGCCGCGTCGCCCTCCCCACCTACCCCTTCCTGCGCGACCGCCACTGGGAGAACGCCCCCTCGGTCACCGCGGAGCGGCCCGTCGACGAGAACGCCGAGTTCTGGCAGCTCGTCCGCGACGGGGACGCGCCCGCCCTCGCCGCCACCCTCGGCGTCCAGGACGCCTCTCCCGTCGCCACCCTGCTGCCCGCCCTCGCCGCCTGGCACGGCGACCGGCAGGCCAACGCCACCGTGGACGGCTGGCGCTACCGCACAAGCTGGCGCATGCTCTCCGCCGCGCAGGCCCCGGCGGGCGCCGGGCAATGGCTCGCCGTCGTCCCCGAGGACGGCGCCCGCGACGCCTGGACCGACACCCTGCTCGCCGCGCTCGCCGACGGCGGCCTGACCCTGGACGTCCTGCCGGTCCCCGCCGCCGCGCAGGACCGCGCCGGGCTCACCGCGCTGCTCACCGGCCGCACCGGCACGGACGGCGTGCTCAACCTGCTCGCCCCCGCCGCCCCGGCCACCGCGACCGCAGCCCTCGTCCAGGCGCTCGCCGACACCGGCGGCACCGCGAAGCTGTGGACCGTCACCCGGCAGGCCGTCGCCCACGAAGCGCACCCCCATGGCTTCCGCCAGGCGGCCGTCTGGGGACTCGGGCGCGTGGCCGCACTGGAACACCCCGACCTGTGGGGAGGCCTCGCCGACCTGCCCGAGACCCTCGAACCGCACGTCGTCGCCCGGTTCGCCGCCCTGCTCACCGGCGCCGGCGACGAGGACCAGGTCGTCGTGCGCGCCTCCGGGGCCTACGCCCGCCGCCTGGAGCACGCGCCTGCCCGCCCCGGAACGCCGTGGCGGCCCACCGGCACCGTCCTGGTGACCGGCGCCACCGGAGCCGTCGGCGCCGAGGTCGCCAAGTGGCTCGCCGCCGAGGGCGCCGAGCACCTGCTGCTCGTCGGCCGCCGCGGCGAACGCGCACCGGGCGCCGCCGAACTGGTGCAGGAGCTGGCCGCGACCGGCACCAAGGTCACCCTGGCCGCGTGCGACGTCGCCGACCGCGACGCCCTCGCCGCGCTCCTGCACAGCGTGCCCGCGGAGCAGCCGCTGACCGCCGTCATGCACCTGGCCGGCGTGCTCGACGACGGCGTCCTCGACGCCCTCACCCCCGAGCGCTTCGGCGCCGTGCTCGCCCCCAAGGCCGACGCGGCCTGGCACCTGCACGAGCTGACCGCCGGATTGGACCTCTCCGCCTTCGTGCTCTTCTCCTCCCTCACCGCGACCGTCGGCGGCGCCGGCCAGGCCAACTACGCGGCCGCCAACGCCTACCTCGACGGGCTCGCCGCATTCCGGCGCGCGTCCGGGCTCCCGGCCACCTCCGTCGCCTGGGGACCCTGGGGCGGCGCGGGCATGGCCGACAGCGACCACGTGCGCGACGCCGGGCGCGGCCTCGGCATCGCGGCCATGGACCCCGCCCGCGCCCTGACCGCGCTGCGCCGCGCCCTGGAGGCCGACGAGACCACGCTGACCGTGGCCGACGTCGACTGGACCCGCTTCGTACCGGCGTTCACCTCCGTGCGCAGCAGCCCGCTGCTGGCCGACCTGCCGGAGGTCCGCGACCTCAAGCCGGCCGCCGCCGAGGCCCCCGTACCCGACGACTTCGCCCGCAAGCTCGCCGGGCTGACCGCGGGCGAGCGCGAACGCGCCCTGGTGGACCTGGTCTGCGGCCAGGCCGCGCTCGTCCTCGGCTACGCGGGCGCCGGCGCCGTCGAACCGACGACGGCCTTCCGCGACCTCGGCTTCGACTCACTGACCTCCGTCGACCTGCGCAACAGGCTCAGCACCGCCGCGGGAGTGACCCTCCCCGCCACCCTGATCTTCGACTACGCGACCCCCGCCGCCCTGGCCGCGCACCTGGGCTCCGAGCTCGGCGGGGCCGCGGCCTCCGCCGACTCCGTCCTCGCCGAGCTGGACCGGCTGGAGGCCCGGCTCCGCGAACTGAGCGCCGAGGACCTCGAACAGGCCCGCGTCACCTCCCGCCTGCAGACCGTCCTCAACGGCCTCACCGGCACGCTGGCCGGCGGTGACGCCCCGTCGGTCGCCGGACGGCTGGAGGAAGCCTCCGCCGACGACGTCTTCGCCTTCATCGACAACGAGCTCGGCACGACGTGACCCGGACCGCTCCCACCGTCCCGCACGCCTGCAGCCGAATCTTTCCGCACAGAAGTGGCGACACCCGATGACCAACGATGACAAGCTGCTCGACTACCTCAAGAGGGTCACCGCGGATCTGCACCAGACACGGCAGCGGCTGCGGGACGTGGAGAGCGGCGACGAAGAACCGATCGCCATCGTCGGCATGAGCTGCCGCTTCCCCGGAGGCGTCAGCACACCGGAGGAGCTCTGGCAGCTCGTCCACGACGGCACCGACGCCATCACCGACTTCCCCGCCGACCGCGGCTGGGACGTCGACTCCCTCTACGACCCGGACCCCGACGCCGCCGGCAAGAGCTACGTGCGCCGGGGCGGGTTCCTGCACGACGCGGGCGGCTTCGAGCCCGACTTCTTCGGCATCTCGCCCCGCGAGGCCGTCGCCATGGACCCCCAGCAGCGCCTGCTGCTGGAGGTCTCCTGGGAGGCCCTGGAACGCGCGGGCATCGCACCGGACGCGGTGCGCGGCGCCCAGGTCGGCGTGTTCGCCGGCACCAACGGCCAGGACTACCGCGACCTCCTCGCCAGGCTGCCGCAGGACACCGAGGCGGCCCTGGGCACCGGCAGTCTCGCCGCGGTGATCTCCGGCCGCATCTCGTACACCCTCGGCATCGAGGGACCCTCGGTCACCATCGACACCGCCTGCTCCTCCGCCCTGGTCGCCCTGCACCTGGCGGTGCAGGCCCTGCGGCAGAAGGAGTGCTCGCTGGCCCTGGCCGGCGGCGCGACCGTCATGTCGACCCCCGGCTCCTTCATCGCCTTCAGCCGGCAGCGGGGCCTGGCCCCCGACGGCCGGTGCAAGTCCTTCGCCGACGGCGCCGACGGCACCGGCTGGGGCGAGGGCGCCGGCATGCTGCTCCTGGAGCGGCTCTCCGACGCCCGCCGCAACGGCCGGCGCGTGCTGGCCCTCGTGCGGGGCTCGGCCGTCAACCAGGACGGCGCGTCCAACGGCCTGACGGCCCCCAACGGCCCGTCCCAGCAGCGCGTCATCCGCCAGGCACTGGCCAACGCACGGCTGTCCGCGTCCGACGTCGACGCCGTCGAGGCGCACGGCACCGGCACCACCCTGGGTGACCCCATCGAGGCCCAGGCGCTGCTGGCGACCTACGGACAGGGCCGTCCCGGCGACCGGCCGCTGTGGCTGGGCTCCGTCAAGTCGAACATCGGGCACACGCAGGCCGCGGCCGGCGTCGCCGGCGTGATCAAAATGGTCATGGCGATGCGGCACGGGGTGCTCCCGCGCACCCTGCACGTGGACGAGCCGTCGGCGCAGGTCGACTGGTCGGCCGGGGACGTCCGGCTGCTCACGCGGAACCAGGAGTGGCCGGAGGCCGACGGGCGTCCGCGCCGGGCCGGCATCTCCTCCTTCGGCGCGAGCGGCACCAACGCCCACACCATCATCGAGCAGGCCCCGGCCGAGGAGGAGACGCCGCAGGAAGCGCCCGCAGCAGCGCCCGCCGCCGCGGCCGGTCTCGTGCCGTGGATCGTCTCGGGCCGTACGGCCGCGGCGCTGCGCGACCAGGCGGCCCGCCTCGCGGCCGTCGCCGGCTCGCTCGACCCCGTCGACGTCGGCTTCTCCCTGGCCACGACGAGGACCGCGTACCCGCACCGGGCCGTCGTCCTCGGGCGCAGCCGCGAGGAGCTGCTCGGCGGGCTGGCCGCGCTGGCCGAGGAGTCCGCGGGCACCCTGCGCGGCCGCGCCGCCAAGGGGCTGACCGCCTTCCTCTTCACCGGCCAGGGCGCCCAGCGCCCGGGCATGGGCAGGGAGCTGTACGCGGAGTTCCCCGTCTTCGCCCGCGCCTTCGACGAGGTGTGCGGCCACTTCGGGCCGTCGCTCGCCGGGCTGCGGGAGACCGTCTTCGGCTCCGACCCCGGGCCGCTGAACCGGACGGCCTGCACCCAGGCGGCCCTGTTCGCGGTCGAGGTCGCCCTGTTCCGGCTCGTCGGGTCCTGGGGGCTGCGGCCGGACTTCCTGGCCGGCCACTCGATCGGCGAGCTGGCGGCCGCCCACGTCGCGGGCGTCCTCACCCTGAAGGACGCCTGCACCCTCGTCGAGGCCCGCGGCCGGCTGATGCAGGCCCTGCCCGAGGGCGGCGCGATGGTCGCCGTGCGGGCGGCCGAGGCCGAGGTGACCCCGCTGCTGTCCGAGGGCGTCGGCATCGCGGCCGTCAACGGCCCCGGGGCCGTCGTCGTCTCCGGCGCCGAGGACGCCGTCACGGAGCTGGCCGCCCGCTTCGGGAAGACCAAGCGGCTCGCGGTCTCCCACGCCTTCCACTCCCCGCTGATGGAGCCGATGCTGGCGGAGTTCCGCGCGGTCGCCGAGAGCGTCGCGTACGCCAGGGCCGAGATACCCGTCGTGTCGAACGTGAACGGCCGCCTCGCCGCGGACGAGATGACCTCGCCGGAGTACTGGGTCCGCCACGTCCGCGAAGCCGTCCGCTTCCACGACGGCGTCCGCGCCCTCGAAGAGGCGGGCGTCACCCGCTTCCTGGAGCTCGGCCCGGACGCGGTCCTCACCGCCATGGCGCGCGACTGCCTCGGCGAGGACAAGGCCGCAGGCGCCGTCCTCGCCTCCGCCACCCGGCGCGGGCGCCCGGAGCCGGAGACGCTGCTGACGGCGGTCGCACAGCTGCACGTCAGCGGCCACTCCCCGGACTGGGCCGCGCTCTTCGAAGGCGCCCGGCGCGTCGAGCTGCCCACCACCGCCTTCCGGCGCGAACGCTTCTGGGCGGACGTCCCGGCCTCCGCCGGCGACGTCGCCTCCGCGGGACTGGACCCGGCCGAGCACCCGCTGCTCGGCGCCACCACCATGCTCGCCGACGAGGGCGGCGCCGTCTTCACCGGCCGCCTCGCGGTCCGCACGCACCCCTGGCTCGCCGACCACGTGGTCGGCGAGGCCGTGGTGGTGCCCGGCACCGCCATGGTCGAACTGGCCGTCCGGGCGGGCGACCAGGTCGGCTGCGGCCACCTGGAGGAGCTGACCCTCGAAGCGCCGCTCGTCCTGCCCGAGCGCGACGGCGTCCGCGTGCAGGTGACCGCCGGTGCCCCCGGCCCCGCCGACAGCCGCACCGTGAGCATCTACTCCCGGCCCGAGAACGCCCCCGCCGGACTGCCGTGGACCCGCCACGCCACCGGCCTGCTCGGCAGCGCCCCCGCGGCCCCCGGGGAACCCCTCACCGCCTGGCCCCCGGCGGACGCCGAGGAACTGGACACCACCGGCCTGTACGAGCGGCACGCCGCCTCCGGACTGCACTACGGCCCGGTCTTCCAGGGCCTGCGGGCCGCCTGGCGGCGCGGCAGCGAGGTCTTCGCCGAGGTGCGGCTGCCCGAGGGGCCCGCCGCCGACGCCGGCCGCTTCGGCCTGCACCCCGCGGCCTTCGACGCCGCCCTGCACGCCCTCGCCCTCATCGGCGACGGCTCCGACGACGAGACCGCACGCCTGCCCTTCATGTTCGCGGGCGTCTCGCTGCACGCCGCGGGCGCGTCCGTGCTCCGGGTACGGCTCACCCCGGCCGGCGCCCACGCCTTCGCCGTCGACCTCGCGGACGCGACCGGCGCGCCCGTGGCGACGGTGACCACCCTCGCCTCGCGGCCCCTGACGCACCTCAAGCACGCACAGGACCCCGCCGCGGACGCGCTGTTCCGCCTCGGCTGGACCCCGCTGCCCCAGCAGACCGCCCCCGCCGCCGACACCGGCCACCGCCTCCTGGAGAGCACCGCCGGGAGCGACGCCGACGCCGTCCGCGCAGCGACCCGTACGGCCCTGGAGGCGCTCCAGGCCGACGACCCGCGCCCCCTCGTGATCGTCACCCGCGGAGCCGTCTCCGTCGCCGGCGAGGACGTGCCGGACCTGGCCGGCGCCGCCGTCTGGGGGCTCGTGCGCTCCGCCCAGTCGGAGAACCCGGGCCGCTTCGTCCTGCTCGACCTCGACCAGGCCGCCGACACCCGCACGTCCGCAGAGCTCGCGCTCGCCACGGACGAGCCGCAGGTGGCCCTGCGGGACGGAGCCGCCTACGCGGCCAGGCTGACCGCCGCCCCGCCCACCGCCGACGACGCTCCCGGGCTCGACCCCGACGGCACCGTGCTCCTGACCGGGGCGACCGGCGGCCTCGGCCCCGTCCTCGCCCGGCACCTGGTGACCGCCCTCGGAGCCCGCAGGCTCCTGCTGCTCAGCAGGAGCGGCGCCGCCGGGGAGCTCGTCGACGAACTGGCCGCCCTCGGCGCGCACGCCACCGTCGCCGCCTGCGACGTGGCCGACCGCGCCGCCCTCGCCGCGGCCCTGGCCGGCATCCCCGCCGCCCACCCGCTCACCGCCGTCGTCCACGCCGCGGGCGTCCTCGACGACGGCGTGGTCGCCTCCCTGACCCCCGAGCGCCTCGACGCCGTGCTGCGCCCCAAGGCCGACGGCGCGCTCCACCTGCACGAGCTGACCGCCGGGGCGGACCTGCGGGCCTTCGTGCTCTTCTCCTCCGTCGCCGGCGTCGTCGGCGCCCCCGGACAGGGCAACTACGCCGCGGCCAACGCCTTCCTCGACGCCCTCGCCGCCCACCGGCACGCCCGGGGCCTGCCCGCCCTCTCGCTGGCCTGGGGCCCGTGGGCGCCCACCGGCGGCATGACCAGCAGCCTGGACGACGCCGACCGGGCCAGGATCTCCCGCGGCGGCATGGCCCCGCTCTCCGAAGAGGAGGGCGTGGCCCTCTTCGACCTCGCCCGCCGCACCGGGCACGCGGCCGTCGCGCCCGTACGGCTCGGCTTGCCGGCGCTGCGCGCCCAAGGGGCAGCCCTCGCCCCCGTCTTCCGTTCCCTCGCCGGCCGCACGGTCCGCCGCGAGGCCGCCGTCACCGAGGGCGCGGGCCTCTCCCTCGCCGAGCGGCTCGACGGGCTGGGCGGGGCGGAGCGCCTGGACGCGCTGCTGCAGCTCGTGCGCACCCAGGTCGCGGTCGTCCTCGGGCACAGCAGCCCGGAGGCCGTCGACCCCGAACGGGCCTTCCAGGACCTGGGCTTCGACTCGCTCGCCGCGATCGAGCTGCGCAACGCCCTCGCCGCCGAGACCGGGCAGCGCCTCCCCTCGACGCTCGTCTTCGACTACCCCTCCTCCCAGGCGCTCGCCGCCCACCTCGCCGAACAGGCCGAGGGCGCGCGCACCGGGCCCCGCAAGGCCACTCGGACCACCACCGCGGCCCGCACCGACGAGCCCGTCGCCATCGTCGGCATGGCCTGCCGCTATCCCGGCGGGGTGACCTCCCCGGACGGGCTGTGGCAGCTGGTCGCCGACGAGACCGACGCCATCAGCGACTTCCCCGTCGACCGCGGCTGGGACACCGACCGCATCTACGACCCCACGGGCGAGCGCCCGGACACCACCTACGTACGGCGGGGCGGGTTCCTGCATGACGCGGGGGAGTTCGATGCGGGGTTCTTCGGGATCAGTCCGCGTGAGGCGTTGCTGATGGATCCGCAGCAGCGGTTGTTGCTGGAGGGTTCGTGGGAGGCGCTGGAGAGTGCGGGTATTGATCCGGGCACTCTCAAGGGCAGCCGGACGGGTGTGTTCGCGGGGGTGATGTACCACGACTACTTCGGGAGTTTCGGTTCGGGAAGCATCGTCTCGGGCCGGGTGGCGTACACCCTGGGCCTGGAAGGGCCGACGCTGTCCATCGACACCGCGTGCTCGTCCTCGCTCGTCGCCCTCCACCTCGCCGTCCAGTCCCTGCGCCAGGGCGAGTCCTCGCTCGCCCTGGTGGGCGGTGTCGCCGTGATGGCCACCCCCGACACCTTCGTGGAGTTCAGCCGCCAGGGAGCGCTCGCCGCCGACGCCACCTGCCGCGCCTTCGCCACCTCGGCGGGCGGCACCGTCTGGGGCGAGGGCGTCGGCGTCCTCGTCGTGGAGCGGCTCTCCGACGCCCGCCGCAACGGCCACCGCGTCCTGGCCGTCGTGCGGGGCTCGGCCGTCAACCAGGACGGTGCGTCCAACGGCCTGACGGCGCCCAACGGCCCGTCCCAGCAGCGCGTGATCCGCCAGGCGCTGGAGAACGCCGGACTGTCCACCGCGGACGTCGACGCTGTCGAGGCGCACGGCACCGGCACCACCCTGGGCGACCCCATCGAGGCTCAGGCGCTGCTCGCCACGTACGGCCAGGACCGGCCCGGGGACCGCCCTCTGTGGCTCGGCTCGCTGAAGTCCAACATCGGCCACACGCAGGCCGCCGCCGGCGTGGCCGGGGTCATCAAGATGGTGCAGGCCATGCGCCACGGCGTCCTGCCCAGGACCCTGCACGTCGACGAGCCGTCGGACCAGGTGGACTGGACCGAGGGCAGCGTGGAACTGCTCACGGAAGCACGCCCGTGGCCGCGGGCCGACGGCCGTCCGCGCCGGGCGGGCGTCTCCTCGTTCGGCATCAGCGGCACCAACGCGCACACCATCATCGAAGAAGCCCCGGCGGACACCGCACCGCAGGCGCGGACCGCGGCCGGCCCCTCTATGCCGTGGCTGCTGTCCGCGAAGACCCGGGCGGCCCTGCCCGCCCAGGCGGAGCGGCTGCTGGCCCACCTGGACGCCCACCCGGACCTCGACCCGTCCGACGTCGGCTTCTCCCTCGCCACCGCCCGGGCCCACTTCGCCCACCGGGCGGCGGTCACCGGCACGGACCGCGCCGCCCTGCGCGGCTCCCTCGCCGCCCTGGCCGAGGGCACCGGCGCACCCGGCCTGGTCGAAGGGATCGCCGCCGGCACCGCCCGGCCGGTGTTCGTCTTCCCCGGCCAGGGCTCGCAGTGGCAGGGCATGGCCACCGAACTCATCGACGAATCGCCGGTGTTCGCGGCCGCCATGAACGACTGCGCCGCCGCCTGCGCCCCCTTCGTCGACTGGGACTTCACGGCCGAACTGCGCGGCCCGCTGGACCGCGTGGACGTCGTCCAGCCGCTGCTGTGGGCGGTCATGGTCTCGCTCGCGAAGACCTGGAGCGCGTACGGGGTGCGCCCCGCCGCCGTGATCGGCCACTCCCAGGGCGAGATCGCCGCGGCCTGCGCCGCCGGCGCCCTGTCCCTGGAGGACGGCGCCCGCATCGTCACCCTGCGCAGCAAGGCCATCGCCGAGGACCTCTCCGGAGGCGGCGGCATGATGTCCGTCGCCCTGCCCGCCGACGAGGTCGCCCGCCGGCTGGCCGCCTGGGACGGGACACTCTCCGTCGCGGCCGTCAACGGCTCCGGTTCGGTGGTGGTCTCCGGCGAGAGCGGCGCCCTGGACCTCCTGCAGGAACGGCTCAAGGACGAGGGGATCCGCGTCAAGCGGCTGCCGGTCGACTACGCCTCGCACTCCGCGCAGGTCGAGACGATCCGCGAGCGCCTCCTCGACGCCCTGGCGGACGTCCGGCCGCGCCCGTCCGACGTGCCCTTCTACTCGACGGTCACCGGCGGACTCCTCGACACCACCGGGCTGGACGCCGCGTACTGGTACACCAACCTCCGGCAGACCGTGCTCTTCGAGCAGGCCACGCGGGCGGCCGTCGGCAAGGGCCACGGGCTCTTCATCGAGTCCAGCCCGCACCCCGTCCTCACCCTCGGCATCCAGGAGACCGACGACGGCGTCACCGCCGTCGGCTCGCTGCGCCGCGACGAAGGCGGCCGGGAGCGGTTCGCCGCCGCCCTCGCCGAGGCCCACGTCCACGGCGCGCGGGTCGACTGGACGGCCCTGGCCGACGGCGGCCGGCCGCGCCGCGTGGACCTGCCGACGTACGCGTTCGAGCACGAGCGGTTCTGGCTGGACAGCGCCTCCGGCAACGCCGACGTCACCTCCGCCGGCCTCGCCCCGACGGACCACCCCCTGCTGAGTGCGGCGATGGCGCGCGCCGACGCCGACGGCGCGGTCCTCACCGGCCGCCTGTCGGTGGGCACCCACCCGTGGCTGGCCGACCACGTCGTCGGCGGGGAGCTGCTGTTCCCCGGCACCGGCTACCTCGAACTGGCCGTGCGCGCCGGCGACCAGGTCGGCTGCGGACGCGTCACCGAACTCACGCTGCAGGCCCCCCTGGTGCTGCAGGAGCACGGAGCCGTCCAGCTGCAGGTCGTCGTCGGCGAGGCCGGTGAGGGGGCCGTGCGGCCCGTGACCGTCTACTCCCGCGCCGAGAGCGCCGGGGACGAGCTGCCGTGGACCCGCCACGCCGACGGCCTGCTGGCCCCGGCGGGCACCCCCGCCGAGCCCGAACCGGCCGTGTGGCCGCCCGCCGGTGCCGAACCGGTCGCCCTGGAGGGCATCTACGAGCAGCTCGCCGAGGCCGGCCTGGCCTACGGGCCCGCCTTCCGGGGCCTGCGCGCCGCCTGGCGTCTCGGTGAGGACGTCTACGCGGAGGTGAGCCTGGGCGAGCAGGTCGACGGATTCGGTCTCCACCCGGCCCTGTCGGACGCCGCCCTGCACGCCGTCGGCCTCACCTCCGTCGCCGGTGACGACGCCCTCCTGCCGTTCGCCTGGTCCGACGTGCAGCTGCACGCGACCGGGGCGACGGACCTGCGCGTCCGCGTACGGCCCGCCGGGGCCGAGGGCGCGGTCGCCCTGACGCTCGCCGACGCCACCGGGGCACCCGTGGCCACCGTCGGCTCCCTCGCCCTGCGCCCGATCCCCGCCGAACAGCTCGCCGCGGCCGCCCGGTCGGCCCGCGCCGGCTCGCTCTACCGCGTCGAGTGGGTCCCCGCACCCGCCGGCACCGCCGAACCCGTCCAGGGCCACGACGTCCTGCACGCGCGGGCCGGGACGAACGCCGAGGAGGTACGGGCGGGCGTCGCCGACCTCCTCGACCGGCTGCGCGACGGCCTCGCCGGCGACGCGCCCCTGATCGTCGTCACCGGCCCCGACCCGGCCGGCGCCGCGGCCGCGGGCCTGACCCGCTCGGCCCAGACGGAGAACCCCGGCCGCATCGTCCTCGTCGAGACCGACGGCACCGACGCCCCGGACGACGACGCGCTGGCCGCCGCGCTCGCCGCGGGGGAGCCGCACGTCGCCCTGCGCGACGGAGCCGTCCACGTCCCCCGGCTCGCCCGTGCCGAAACGGCGGACGACACCGGCCCCGCGGCGGATCTGAGCCAGGGCACGGTCCTGGTGACCGGCGCGACCGGCGCCCTCGGCGGCCTGATCGCCCGCCACCTGGTCACCGGACGGGGCGCGCGGCACCTGCTGCTGCTCAGCCGCCGCGGCGCGGACGACGCTCTCGTCGCCGACCTCACCGCGCTCGGCGCACAGGTCACCACGGCCGCCTGCGACGTCGCCGACCGTGCCGCCCTCGCCGCGGTGCTCGCCGCGATCCCCGCCGGGCAGCCGCTGACCGCCGTGATCCACGCGGCCGGCGTCCTCGCCGACGGCGTCCTCTCCTCGCTCACGCCGGAGCACCTCGACACGGTGCTGCGCCCCAAGGTGGACGCCGCCTGGCACCTGCACGAGCTCACCGCCGGACTGGACCTGCAGGCGTTCGTCCTGTTCTCCTCGGCCGCCGCGACGCTCGGCTCGCCCGGACAGGCCAACTACGCCGCCGCCAACGCCTTCCTCGACGCCCTGGCCGCGCACCGCCGCGCCCTGGGCCTGCCCGCGCAGTCCATGGCCTGGGGCCTGTGGGCCCAGTCCGGCGGCATGACCGGCACCCTCGACGCCACCGACCGCTCCCGCATCTCCCGGGGCGGCGTGGCCGCCCTGGAGAACGAGGAGGGCCTCGCCCTCTTCGACGCGGCGCTGCGGGCGCAGGATGCGGCCGTGCTCCCCGTCAAGCTGGACCTCGCTGCCCTGCGCGCCCAACCCGACGGCCCGGCACCGCTCTTCCGCGGCCTGGTCCGAGGCCGCAGGCAGGCGGCCTCCGGCGGCCCCGCCACCGGCACCGACTCGCTGCGCGCACGCCTGGCGGGCCTGCCGGAGGCCGAGCGCGAGCCGGTCCTGGTCGACCTCGTGCGCACGCACGTCGCCGCCGTCCTCGGCCACCGGTCGGGCGACGCCGTCGAGCGCGACAAGGCCTTCCGGGAGCTGGGATTCGACTCCCTGGCGGCCGTCGAGCTGCGCAACGGGCTGAGCGCGGCCACCGGGCTGCGGCTGCCCGCGACCGTGGTCTTCGACCACCCCAGCCCCGCCGGCCTCGCCCGTCACCTGCTCGCCGAGCTCGTCGGCGGGCTCGACGCGGCACCCGCCGAGACGCCTGCCGCCGCGACCGACGACGAGCCCGTCGCGATCATCGGGATGAGCTGCCGCTACCCCGGCGGCGTCGACTCCCCCGAGGACCTGTGGCGGCTGATCGCCGGGGAGACCGACGCCATCGGCGAGTTCCCCGCCGACCGCGGCTGGGACCTGGAGGCCCTCTACGACCCGACCCTCGACCGCGAGGGCACCAGCTACGCCCGGCACGGCGGGTTCCTGCACGACGCGGGCGACTTCGACGCCGCCTTCTTCGGCATGGACCCCGAAGAGGCGCTCGTCACCGACCCCCAGCAGCGCCTGCTGCTGGAGACGTCGTGGGAGGCCCTCGAACGGGCCGCCATCGACCCGGCCGGGCTGCGCGGGAGCCAGACCGGCGTGTTCGCCGGCGTCATGTACCACGACTACTTCGGCAGCTTCGGCTCCGGCAGCGTCGTCTCGGGCCGCGTCGCCTACACCCTCGGCCTGGAGGGGCCGACGCTGTCGGTGGACACCGCCTGCTCCTCGTCGCTGGTGGCCCTGCACCTGGCGGTGCAGTCCCTGCGCCGCGGCGAGTGCACGCTCGCCCTGGCCGGCGGCGTCACGGTGATGGCCACCCCGGGGACCTTCGTCGAGTTCAGCCGCCAGCGCGGCCTGTCGCGCGACGGCCGCTGCCGCCCCTTCGCCGACGCGGCCAACGGCACGGGCTTCGGCGAGGGCGCGGGCGTCCTCCTCCTCGAACGGCTCTCCGACGCCCGCCGCAACGGGCACCGCGTCCTCGCCGTCGTCCGCGGCACCGCCGTGAACCAGGACGGCGCCTCCAACGGGATCACCGCCCCCAACGGCCCCGCCCAGCAGCGCGTCATCCGCCGGGCCCTGGCCGCCGCGGGCGTGTCCGGCGCCGACGTCGACGTCGTGGAGGCGCACGGCACCGGCACCACCCTGGGCGACCCCATCGAGGCCCAGGCCCTGATCGCCACCTACGGCAAGGAGCACACCGGCGACCGCCCGCTGTGGCTGGGCTCGGTCAAATCGAACATCGGGCACACGCAGGCCGCGGCCGGCGTCGCCGGCGTGATCAAGATGGTGCAGGCCCTGCGCCACGAGGTGCTGCCCAGGACCCTGCACGTCGACGAGCCGTCCCGGCACGTCGACTGGTCGGACGGCACCGTACGGCTCCTCACCGAATCCCGCGCGTGGCCGGAGTACGGGCGCCCGCGCCGCGCCGGCATCTCCTCCTTCGGCATCAGCGGCACCAACGCGCACGTCGTCCTCGAAGCCGCCCCGGCGGACGCCGACCCCGCGCCGGAGCCGCGGACCGCACCGCTCCCCGCCGTACCGTGGCTGCTGTCCGGCCACGATCAGGACGCCCTGCGCGCCCAGGCCGGACGGCTGCTGGCCCACCTGGAGGACCGCGACGACCTCGACCCGCACCGCGTCGCCGGCGCCCTCGCCGGCGGGCGGGCGGCGCTCGCCCACCGCGCGGCCGTCACCGGCGGCGACCGCGAGGAACTCCTGCGCGGCCTGCGCGCGCTGGCCGCCGGCGGCGCCTCGCCGTCCGTGGCGACCGGCACGGCGACCGACGGCAAGCTCGCCTTCCTCTTCTCCGGCCAGGGCTCCCAGCTCGCCGGCATGGGCCTGGAACTGGCCGCGGCCTTCCCGGCCTTCGCCGCCGCCCTCGACGAGGTCTGCGCCCACCTCGACCCGCTCCTGGAGCGGCCCCTGCGCGACGTCCTGCCCTCCGCGGAGCTGCTGGAGCGCACCGAGTACACCCAGCCCGCCCTGTTCGCCGTCGAGGTCGCCCTCTTCCGGCTGCTGGAGACCTGGGGCGTCCGGCCGGACCTGCTGGCCGGCCACTCCGTCGGCGAGTTCGCCGCCGCCCACGTCGCGGGCGTGTGGTCCCTCGCCGACGCCGCGACGCTGATCGCCGCCCGCGGCCGGCTCATGCAGGCCCTGCCCGCGGGCGGCACCATGGTGGCCGTCAAGGCCGCCGAGGACGCGGTCGCACCCCTGCTGACCGGCGACGTGAGCATCGCCGCCGTCAACGGCCCGGACTCCGTCGTCCTCTCGGGCCCCGCGCAGGAGGTCCGCGCGATCGCCGGCCGCTTCGAGCGGACCCGCGAACTCGCCGTGAGCCACGCCTTCCACTCGCCCCTCATGGAACCCGCACTCGACGCGTTCCGCGAGATCGCCGAGGGCCTGGCCTTCCACCCGCCCCGCATCCCGCTCGTCTCCGCCCTCACCGGCGCCCGGGCGAGCGCGGACGAGCTGTGCACGCCCGAGTACTGGGTGCGGCACGCCCGCGAGGCGGTGCGGTTCGCCGACGCCGTGCGCACCCTCGAAGAAACGGGCGTGCGGCGCTTCGCCGAGATCGGCCCCGGCGGGGTGCTGACCGCCATGGCCGCCGACTGCCTGACCGGCGACGCCGCCCTGATCCCCCTGCTGCGCAAGGACAAGGACGAGCCCACCGCGGTCACCGCCGCACTCGGCGCGCTCCACGCCCACGGCGCCGCGGTGGACTGGGCGCGGCTGCTGCCCGACGGGCGCGGCGTCGACCTGCCCACGTACGCCTTCCAGCGCCGCCGCTACTGGATGGCGAGCGACGCCCCCGGCCACCGGGCGGCCACGGACCACCCCCTGCTCGGCACCGCCGTGGAACTGGCCGGCGCCGACGGGTTGCTCTTCACCGGCACCCTCTCCCTGCAGAGCCACCCGTGGCTCGCCGGCCACGCCGTCGGTGGCACGGTCCTGCTCCCGGGCACGGCGTTCGTGGAGATGGCGCTGGCCGCCGGGGAACGCGCCGGGTGCGGCACGGTCGAGGAACTGACCATCGCCGAACCCCTCGTCCTGCCCGAGCACGGCACCGTGCGCCTGCAGTGCACCGTGAGCGAACCCGACGCCTCCGGAGCCCGGGCCTTGCGGGTCTACTCCGCGGCCGCCGCGGGCGAGCCGTGGACCACGCACGCCACCGGCCTCCTGACGGCCGGGACCGCCCCCGCCCCCGTCGCCGCGCCGGAGGCCTGGCCGCCCGCCGCCGAACCGCTCGACCTGGACGGCGTGTACGAGCGGCTGGCCGCGCTCGGCGCCGAGTACGGGCCGGGCTTCCAGGGCCTGCGCGCCGCCTGGCGGCGCGGCGACGACGTCTTCGCGGAGATCGAACTGCCCGTGGAGAGCGACGCGTTCGCCCTGCACCCGGCGCTGTTCGACGCCGCGCTGCACGCGATCGGACTGCGGGAGGGCGTCGCCGAGCGCATGACGCTGCCGTTCGCCTGGACCGGTGTAGCGCTGCACGCCGCCGGGGCGACCGCTCTGCGCGTACGGATCACGGGCAACGGCCCCGGCGCCGTGCGGATCGAGGCCACCGACGGCCTGGGCGTACCGGTGCTGTCCGTGGCGTCGCTGACGCTGCGCGAGGTCTCCGCCGACCACCTCGCCGCCGCGGCCGCGGGCCGGAGCGACACCCTGTTCGCCCTGGAGTGGGTCAAGGCGTCCGGCGACGACGCGGCCCCCGGCACCGGACGCTGGGCCGTGCTCGACGACGAGCACGGGATCACCGGCGCCCTCGAAGGGGAGGTCGCGGCCGTCCACGCGGTCGCGGATCTCGACGGGGCCGCGGACCTCGACGGGGCCGCGGCACATCGCTCCGGCCCGGCCGACGTGCTCGTACTGCCCTGCACCGGCGGCGACGGCCCCGACGCCGTCCGCTCCGGCACGGCCGCCCTGCTCGGCCGCCTCCGGACCTGGCTCGCCGACCCCCGGTTCGGGGACTCGATCCTGGCCGTCGTGACCGGCGGGGCCGTCAGCACCGACGGCGAGGACGTCACCGACCTGGCCGGAGCCGCCGCCTGGGGCCTGCTGCGGTCCGCGCAGTCCGAACACCCCGGCCGCATCGTCCTGATCGACCTCGACACGCACGCCCCCGACGCGTACCGGCTGCTGCCCGCGGCCGTCGCGACCGGCGAACCCCAGCTCGCCCTGCGCTCGGGCGTCCTCAGCGCACCGCGGCTCACCCGGGCCGCGCACTCCGCCGCACGGACGGCCGACTGGCACGGGACCGTGCTCGTCACCGGCGGGACCGGCGCGCTCGGCCGCCTCGTGGCACGCCACCTGGTCACCGAACACCGCGTGACCAAGCTGGTGCTGACCAGCAGGCGTGGCCCCGACGCCCCCGGGGCGGGCGCACTGCGCGCCGAGCTCGCCGCACTGGGCGCCGACGTCACCGTCGCCGCCTGCGACGCCGCCGACCGGGACGCCCTGCAGCGGCTCCTGGCCGAGCACCCGGTCAACGGCGTCGTGCACACCGCCGGCGTCCTCGACGACGGCGTGATCGACTCGCTGACGCCCGAGCGCCTCGACACCGTGCTCCGTCCCAAGGCGGACGCGGCATGGCACCTCCACGAGCTCACCAAGGACGAGCCGCTGTCGGCGTTCGTCCTCTTCTCCTCGGCCGCCGGCCTACTCGGCAGCCCCGGACAGGCGAGCTACGCCGCGGCCAACGCCTTCCTCGACGCCCTGGCCGTGCACCGCAGGGCGGCGGGGCTGCCGGCCGTCTCCCTGGCCTGGGGCGCCTGGTCCGGCGGCGGGGGCATGGCCGACCGCCTCGGCGAGGCCGACACCCGGCGCCTGGCCCAGGCGGGCGTGACCGGCCTCGGCGAGGACGAGGGCCTGGCCCTGTTCGACGCCGCGTCCGGCCACGAGCAGACCGTGCTGATGCCGGCCCGGCTCGACACGGCCGCCATGGCGCGCTCCGGCCGCATCCCGCCGCTGCTGCGTGGCCTCGTCCGCTCGCCCCGGCCCGTCGTCCGGGCCGCGTCGACCGCCTCCGCCGCGCTCCGCAACCGGCTTGCGGGCCTGCCCGGGGAGGAGCGCACCCCGCTGCTCCTGGAGGTGGTCGCCGAACAGGCCGCGGCCGTGCTGGGGACCACCGGCATCGAGCCGGACCGCGCGTTCGGCGACATGGGCTTCGACTCGCTGACCGCGGTCGAGTTCCGCAACGGCCTCAACGAGGCGACCGGACTGCGGCTCCCGGCCACGCTGATCTTCGACTACCCGAGCCCGCAGGCGCTCGCCGACCACCTGGCCGCCGAACTGGCCCCGGCCGGGCAGCCCGCAGCCGGTGCCGAGGGAGCCGAAGGACCCGAGGAGGAAGCCGTCCGCCGCGCCCTCGCGGGGCTGCCCCTGGCGGCCCTGCGCGAGGCGGGCCTGCTCGACGGCCTGCTCGAACTGGCCGGGGTCCGGCCGCGGCCCGGTGCGGACCAGGAGGGCGAGAGCGGCGCGTCGATCGACGCCATGGACGCGGAGAGCCTGATCAGCCTGGCTCTCGAAGGTACGGCCGGGGACGACGACGCCCTGTGACAAGGAGTGGGAACGTGGCTCAGCCCGAGAAACCGGACGCCAGGATGGTCGAAGCGCTGCGCGCTTCGCTCAAGGAGGCCGACCGGCTGCGGGAGCGGAACCGCAAGCTGACCGCCGCGCTGCGGGAGCCGATCGCGATCGTCGGCATGGCCTGCCGGTACCCGGGCGGCGTGCGCTCGCCCGAGGAGCTGTGGGACCTGGTCGCGGACGGCGGGGACGGCATCACCGGCTTCCCGGCCGACCGCGGCTGGGACCCCGGCCTCCACGACCCGCAACCGGGCGTCGAAGGCAGGAGCTACACCGCCGAAGGCGGGTTCCTGCACGATGCGGGGGAGTTCGATGCGGGGTTCTTCGGGATCAGTCCGCGTGAGGCGTTGCTGATGGATCCGCAGCAGCGGTTGTTGCTGGAGGGTTCGTGGGAGGCGCTGGAGAGTGCGGGTATTGATCCGGGCTCTCTCAAGGGCAGCCGGACGGGTGTGTTCGCGGGGGTGATGTACCACGACTATTTCGGGAGTTTCGGTTCGGGCAGTATCGTCTCGGGCCGGGTGGCGTACACCCTGGGCCTGGAAGGGCCGACGCTGTCCATCGACACCGCGTGCTCGTCCTCGCTCGTCGCCCTCCACCTGGCCGCCCAGTCCCTGCGTCAGGGCGAGTGCACCCTGGCGCTGGCCGGCGGGGTCACGGTCATGGCCTCGCCCGGCACGTTCGTCGAGTTCAGCCGGCAGGGGGCGCTCTCGCCCGACGGCCGATGCAAGTCCTTCGCCGACGGCGCGGACGGCACCGGATTCGCCGAGGGCGTCGGCGTCCTCGTGGTGGAGCGGCTGTCGGACGCGCGGCGCAACGGGCACCGCGTCCTGGCCGTCGTGCGGGGTTCGGCCGTCAACCAGGACGGTGCGTCCAACGGCCTGACGGCGCCCAACGGCCCCTCCCAGCAGCGCGTGATCCGCCAGGCGCTGGAGAACGCCGGGCTGTCGGCTGCTGATGTGGATGTGGTGGAGGCGCACGGCACCGGCACCACCCTCGGGGACCCGATCGAGGCCCAGGCGCTGCTCGCCACGTACGGCCGGGACCGCGAACAACCCTTGTGGCTGGGCTCGGTCAAATCGAACATCGGGCACACGCAGGCCGCCGCCGGCGTGGCCGGGGTCATCAAGATGGTGCAGGCCATGCGCCACGGCGTCCTGCCCAGGACCCTGCACGTAGGCGAGCCCTCGCGGCAGGTCGACTGGACCTCGGGCAGCGTCGAACTGCTGACGGAGGCGCGGGACTGGCCGCAGGCCGACGGCCGCCCGCGCCGGGCCGGTGTCTCCTCGTTCGGCATCAGCGGCACCAACGCCCACACCATCATCGAAGAAGCCCCGGCCGAGCCCCTCCCGGAGCAGCCGGAGCCCGGCCCCGTGCCGCCCGTCCTGATCTGGCCGCTGTCCGCCCGCGGCCGGCAGGCGCTGCCCGCCCAGGCCGAGCGCCTGCACGCGTTCGCCGAGGCGCGGACGGAGCTCGAACCGGCCGCCGTCGCCCGCTCGCTGGGCACCGGGCGGGCCGTCTTCGGCGACCGCGCCGCCGTCGTGGGCACCGACCGCGCCGGGCTGCTGCGCGGCCTGCGGGCCCTGGCCGCCGGGGACAGCTCCCCGGCCGTGGTGCAGGGCACCGCGCGCAAGGGCGGCCGCACGGCGTTCCTCTTCACCGGGCAGGGCGCCCAGCGGCTCGGCATGGGCGCCGGGCTCCGGGCCGCCCACCCGGTGTTCGCCGAGGCCTTCGACGCGGTGGACGAGGCGCTCGGCACCGGCCTCTCCGGCGTCCTCTTCGGCACGGACGCCGACGCGGTCGACCTGACCCTCCACGCGCAGACCGGCCTCTTCGCCTACGAAGTCGCCCTGTTCCGGCTGCTGGAGTCGTGGGGGATCCGGCCCGGCCTGCTCGCCGGGCACTCGATCGGCGAGCTCGCCGCCGCGCACGTCGCGGGCGTCCTCACGCTGGAGGACGCGTGCACCCTCGTCGCGGCCCGCGGGCGCCTGATGCAGGCGCTGCCCGAAGGCGGTGCGATGGTCGCCGTCCGGGCCCCGGAGGAGGAGGTCCTCCCGCTGCTCACCGACCGGGTGGGCCTGGCCGCCGTCAACGGCCCCGACTCGGTGGTGATCTCGGGAGAGCTGGACGAGGTCCTGCGGATCGCGCAGGGCTTCGAGCGGACCAGGCGGCTGAAGGTCTCGCACGCCTTCCACTCGCCGCTCGTGGACGGCATGCTCGACGACTTCCGCGCCGTCGCCGAGAGTGTGACGTTCCACGAGCCGCGCATCCCCGTCGTATCGACGCTGACCGGGCGGCTTGCGGAGAAGGGCCTGCTGACCGACCCCGGGTACTGGGTCCGCCACGTGCGCGAGCCGGTCCGTTTCGCGGCGGGCGTACGGGCCCTCGCCGACGCGGGTGCCGCCCGCTTCGTCGAGCTGGGGCCCGACGCCGTCCTGACCGGCATGGCTCGCGAGAGCGCCCCGGAGGGGACCTTCGTCGCCCTGGGCAGGCGGCAGGGGCAGGAAGCGGCGGTGCTGGCGCAGGGCGTGGCCCGGCTGTACGCGGACGGCCTCGCGCCCGACTGGCGGGCGCTGTACCCCGGCACCGAAACGGCGCCCCTGCCGTCGTACGCCTTTCAGCACCGGCGGTACTGGCTCGCGGCGGACGTCCCGCTGACCGTCGGAGCGCTCACCGCCCCGGAGGAGCCCGGGGCCGCGCAGCAGCCTGACGGTAGGCAGCCCCTGCACGAACGGCTGGCGGCCGCCTCCCCGGCCGGCCGGGAGGAGTTGCTGACCGGCCTCGTACGGGCCCGCACCGCCGCCGTGCTCGGACACACCGGCCCGGAGGAGGTCGGCCCGGACACCGGTTTCCTGGAGGCCGGAATGGACTCGGTCTCGGCCACGGAGCTGCGGCACGCGCTCGCCGGCGCGACCGGGCTGACCCTGCCGGCCGGAGTCGTCTTCGAGCACGGCACCCCGGCCGCGCTGGCCGCCCATCTGCGCACCAGGCTCGCCGAGGGCGGTGAGGCACCCGCCGCGGAGGACCCCGCGGAGTCGGAGTCGATCAGCGGCCTGCTGCGCCGCGCGGCGGCCGGCGGGAACATGATGAAGGGCATGGCCCTGCTGGGCGCCGTCGCCGAGATCCTGCCCGGGTTCTCCTCGGCGGCCGAACTGGGCGGGCTGGAGCAGCCCGTACGCCTCGCGCAGGGCGGCGAGGGCCCCAAGCTGATCTGCTTCCCCTCACCCATGGCGCTCGGCGGCGCCCAGCAGTACGCGCGCTTCGCCGCGCACTTCCGGGGCCGCCGGGAGGTCGTCGTGCCCGCCGTGCCGGGCTTCGGCAAGGCCGACGCGCTGCCCCTGTCGGTCGACGCGGCCGTCGAGGTGTTCGCCGAAGAGGTGCGCGCCGCCGCCTCGGGTGAGCCCTTCGTCCTGGTGGGCTACTCCTCCGGCGGGCAGTTCGCCCACGCGACCGCGGAGGTGCTGGAGAAGGCGGGCACCCCGGCCCGGGCCGTCGTCCTGCTGGACACCTACCTGCCCGGCGACGACGGCAAGGACGAGCTCTGGCGCCAGATGTTCGAGGGCATGCTGGAGAGGGAGGCCTCCTTCGGCCGGTTCAGCGCCGCCCGGCTCGCCGCGATGAGCCGCTACAGCGACCTCATCACCGACTGCGTGCCCGGGGCGCTGTCCGCGCCCGTCCTCTTCGTCCGCCCGGAGCGGTCGTTCGCGACCGGGGCGGGGACGGACGACTGGCGCGCCTCGTGGGAGGGCGAGCACGCGCTGCGCGAGGTGCCGGGGACCCACTTCACGATCCTGGAGGACGAGGCCGCCTCCACGGCCGCGGCCGTGGACGCCTGGCTGCCCACGCTCGACAGCTGACACACCGGCACGGACTTCGGCCCGCACCGCGCACCGCGGTGCGC